>JAEYYY010000135.1 GCA_023430775.1 Pseudomonadota bacterium | reverse complement strand
GAACCCGATCTTGCTGTGCGTGTAGCGGTTGAAGACGTCGACGTGGCGCGCTTCATCGACGACCTGCGAGGCCGCGTACAGCTTGCTATCGAGATCGTGAACGCTCGGCACCAGCTGCGCGGTCGCGGGCAGCGCGCCCTGCTCGCCGTGCATGAACTGCGAGAGCGTCCACGAGAACGTCTCGATGTTGACCGTCTTGCGCTCCTTCTCGGTCATCTTGTTCCAGATGTCCGAGCCGAACAGCGGCATCATCGCCTCGGGAGCCATCTGCTTCTCGAGATCGACGTCGGTCTGCCAGGGCAGCACGTCGTCGGAGATCCACTGGGCGCGCACCGCCTTGTCGTAGAGGTCGCGCAGCTTCTCGCGCGTGTCCTGGTAGCCCCAGGTGTACGTGACATCGAGCATCGCCTCGAGCGTTTCGATCGAGGGTCCAGCGAGAGTCTGCGGTGCGGCGACGGCCATCGGCTCCTCCAAAAACTGAAACGAGTTTCATTTTGGACTGGCGCCGGCGACCAGGTCAAGTGCATTGTCGTTTCCGTGGCGTCTCGTGCGAAAGCCAAGCCCGCTCCCGTCGACCCCGAGGCCTTGCTGCGGGCGACCAAGGAGCCGGATTTCCGCCAGGAGCGGTCGCGGCGCAGCTATCTCGCCCTGATCGATGCCGCCGCGGAGCTGTTCTCGAGCCACGGGTACGACGCGGTGGGTACGCCCGAGATCGCCCAGCGCGCCGGCGTCTCGGTCGGCACCTTCTATCGGTACTTCGACGACAAGCACGAGGTCTATCTCGAGATCTGTCGCCGCAACATGATCGCCGCCTATCGCGAGACCATCGAAGGTCTCGGCCCCGAGCGGTTCGCCGGGCGCGCCCGCCACGAGACGATCAAGGAGACGATCGACGTGCTGTTCGAGCACGTGCTCGAGCGACCGCAGCTGTCTCGGAGCTTCACCGAGATGTCGCTGCGCGATCCGGACGTCGCCGAGCTGCGCCGCGCCTTCGACACCGTGTCGATCAAGCGGCTCGCGATGCTGATCACCGCGATCGTGCCGCGCGAGGTCGTGCCCGATCCCGAGGCGATGGCGTACGTGCTCTACGGCAGCGCGATGCAATGCGCGTACGGCCTCGCCGGCCACGTCGGCGAGCCGCCGGTCGATGCCGAGCGAGCGAAGCAAGCGCTCGCCGATTTCATCGAGCGCGCGCTGTTCCCGGATCCTTGATCACGGCGACACCCAGCTCGCGAAGTGACCGCACCGCTTCAGGCTCGAAGCTCACAACCGAGCCGTCGCCGATCAGCAGATGAGCGCAGACCGAGCGGGCCCTTCGAGCGCTCGCTACTTGAAGTTCGTGACGGCGCCGACCACGGCGGCGACCGCCTGGTTCTCGTCCATGCCGGTATCGAGCAGCGCGTGGAGCACGCAGGTCACCGCGCGGCCCGCGCAGGTGCCGTAGTCCATCGGCACGATGTACGACGCGCGCTCTCCGGACCACACGGCCAGCGAGGCGTGATCGACGGCATCGAGGATCCAGAACGGCGCGACATCCTGATCGCGCTGCCAGGCGTGCGCGCTACGCGTGACATCGAGCGACGACCGCACGCGCTCGGTGTTCTCGCGCGACGGCTCGTCGAGCCAGCGGCGGATCGACGCCAGCATGTGATCGATGTAGCTCTTCGGCGGCAAGCCCTGCTGGTCGGGCACGTAGTTCGCGACCACCAGCTCGCACGCGGCAAGCGCGGCGCCGACCGACTTGCGGCGATCGCCACCGACCAGCGTGCGCGTCCAGGCCTTGAGGCCACGCGATAGATAGTCCGGTGCGCCCGCCCAGGCGGACGACACGTTGGTGACGTTCTCTCCGAGCTCTCGGAGCTCCTCGGGATCCGGCTTCATTGTTAAGGTCCTCTTTGGACTCGCAGGCTCGTCATAGCTCCAGGTATTCCCCCTCCGCGGCAGCGAACACCGGGACGGCCGTCGACGCGGCGGTGCGGTTGACCACCTCGTCGATCATGTCGTCGGTCGCGTCGGGATTGTGGTGAAACAGCGCCAGCTTCTTGGCGCCCGCGCGCTCGGCGAGCACGACGCCCGCGCGGGTGGGCGAATGGCCCCAGCCCTTGCGCAGGTCGTAATCGTGATCGGCGTGCATCGCGTCGTGGATCAACAGATCCGCATCTTGCGCGAGCGCGAGCGCGATGTCGATCGGTTCGTCCGGAGATGGATACTCGACATCGGAAAGGTGCGCGACGGTCTTACCGTCCGCGGTGATCCGGTACGCCGTCGTGTACATCGACCCGTGCGGAACTGCCGCGGTCACCACCTCGAAGCCCGGGAGCTGGAGCGTGGCGCCCGGTACGATCGGCTCGATCTTCACCTCCGCCGCGAGGTTCTCGAGGCTGTTGAGCGGGCTGTAGTGCGGCGCGAGCTGGTTCTGCAGCGTGGCCTCGAGCGACAGCCCCGAGGTCGGCGTCGCGCCGAGGATCCGGATCTTGTTTCCCTTGATGAAGAACGGCGTGAAGAACGGCAGGCCCTGGATGTGGTCGAGGTGGGTGTGAGACAGCAGGATCGGGAGCGTGCCCTGTCCCTTGCCGAACTCGGCGGCCATCAGCGTCTTGGCGTATTCGGTGGCGCCGGTCCCGAGATCGATCAGCAGCCGATCGCCCGCCGCGCTCACCAGCTCGACGCTCGTGGTGTTGCCGCCATAGCGCAGGAAGTCATACCCCGACATCGCGAACGAGCCACGCACCCCCCAGAACCGGATCTTCACGGCGGGGTCCCGATCGGTAGCGTCATGCCTTCGAACGAGGTCAGCACCTCGATGCCGACGTTCGCGCCCTTCGCCAGGTACTCCGCCGCGATCTTGTCCATCTGCTCGTCGGTGTGCGACGGCGCGTGGTGATAGAGCACCAGCCGGCGCACCTTCGCCGCCTGACAGATCTCGAGCGCCTGATCGGGCGTCGAGTGTCCGTAGTGCGGAAACTTCGAGTACTCCTCGGGCAGAAAGTGCGTGTCGTAGACGACGGTGTCGACGCCCTCGAGCCGCTTGATCAGCGCATCGCGCATCGCCGACAGCGCGAGCTTGTCATCCTCCGAGAGCGGCTCGACACCCTTCAGGAAGTGCTGCTTGTGCAGCACCAGATCGAACGGCGCGGTATCGGAGACGTAGGCCCACGAGCTGCCATCGCACTCGATGCGGTAGCCGACGGAACCGAACGGATGGTTGAGCGCGATCGGCAGCACGTGGGCGCCCCCGATCGTGAAGTCGACGCCCGGCTCGACCTGGTGGAACTCGAAGTTGGCGGGCACCGCCTCGAGCGGCATCGGAAAGAACTCGTGGCGCGTGATGCCGCCGATCACCTCGTTGAGCTCGTCGGCGGCGGTCAGCAGCGCGTAGACCGAGATCTTGGTGCCGGGCACGTACGCCGGCGAGAAGAACGGCAGCCCCTGGATGTGGTCCCAGTGCACGTGCGAGAGCAGCACGTGATAGTGCATCGGCTGTTGCGTCTCGCGGATCAGCTTGTTGCCGAGCGCGCGCATGCCGGTGCCGGCATCGACGATCAGACACTCGCCGGAGGTGGCGCGGGACTCGACGCACGACGTCTGGCCGCCATAGCGCACGGTGGCCGCGCCGGGCACCGGGTAACTGCCCCGGACCCCCCAGAAAGTAATCTGCACTGACGAAATTCTATCCCGGCCCGACGAAAACCCCAAAAGCCGGTGGGACTATGGAAGTGGATCATGAACCCGCAGCCGCGAATTCTCGTCATGGGTGCCGGCGGACTCGGCGGCATCGTGGCTGCGACGCTCACCGAGGTCGGCTCCGCCGTCACCGTGGTGTCGACCAACGAGGGGATTCGCGCGGCCGTCGACAAGGCGGGCTTTCGGTTGATCGATGACGGAGAAGAACGCACGGTCCGCGGCTGGATCTCGCCGGCGCCCGAGGGCCGCTACGATCTCTGCATCCTCGCGACGCAACCTCCGAACGTCGAGGACGCCGCGCGCACCGCTCTGCCCCACCTCAACGACGACGCGCAGGTGCTGGTGCTGCAGAACGGTCTCTGCGAGGACCGGATCGCGGCGATCGTCGGCGCCCACCGCGTGATCGGCGCGATCGTCACCTGGGGCGCATCGATGATCGAGCCCGGCCGCTACGAGCGCACCGCCGCCGGTGGTTTCCAGATCGGTCGCTTCGAGCAGCTCGCCACCAGCGACGAGCCTCGGCCGATCCCGCAGGCCGAGGAGGCACCGCGACGGCGCGCTCGCCGCCCGACCGAGATGGCCGACGCCGACGCGCGGCGCGTCGGCGAGCTGCTCGAGGCCGTCGGTCCGGTCACCCACACGCGCAACCTGCGCGGTGCGCGGTGGAGCAAGCTCGCGCTCAACTGCGCGGTGTCATCGCTCGGCACGATCGCGGGCGAGCGACTCGGGCCGCTCGTGCGCCAGCGTCGCTATCGCCGGCTCGCGCTCGAGCTGATGACCGAGGCGGTCCAGGTCGCACGCGCCGAGGGTGTCGCGCTCGAGAAGGTGTCGGGCACGCTCGATCTCGAGTGGATCGCGCTGTCCGATGCCGACCGCGCGTCGAGCGGCTCGCTGTCGCTCGGCGCGAAGCACGCGCTGATCCTCGCGGTGGGGCTGCGCTATCGGCGGCTCCGCTCGTCGATGCTGGCGGCGATCGAGCGTGGTCGCACGCCGGCGATCGATTTTCTCAACGGCGAGATCGTGACCCGCGGCAAGAAGCACGGCATCGCGACGCCGTTCAACGCCCGCGTCTGCGAGACCGTGTGGGCGATCGCCAAGGGCAGCAAGAAGTCATCGCGGGCGACGCTCGACGCGATCTGCGGCCCCGACGATCGGCCGTCGGCACCCTCGCTCGCCTGATCAGGTTGCGTACCGGCGCGACCAATTCGCGCAGCGCACACACACATCGGCCTTCACGGCGATTCCTCGTCAGGCAACGCAGTTGACGCCCTGACAGGTCCACGCGAAGCTCGAAACGAGGCTCGTGGGGGAAATCGCCGCTCAGGAGGGGGTTACCTCCAACCGCTATACGATCCTCGGTCGATTGGCGGGCGGCGGCATGGCCGACATCTTCCTCGCGCGCGTGCTCAGCGAGGGCGGCGTGCAGCGGCACGTGGTGCTCAAGCGCGTGCTCGCCGAGCGCAGCCGCGACCAGAACTTCGCGCGGATGTTCCTCGACGAGGCGCGGCTCGCCGCGCAGCTCCAGCACCCGAACATCGCCCAGCTCCACGACATCGGCCGGCTCGGCGGCTCGTACTTCTACACGATGGAGTACGTCCACGGCGCCGACCTGCGGACGATGCTCGCGACGCTCTCGCGCGCCGGGGGTCAGGTGCCGCTCAACCTCGCGATGGTGATCGCGAGCGGCGCCCTCGCGGCACTTCGCCACGCGCACACCCGCCTCGGCGCCGACGGCAAGCCGCTCGGTGTGGTCCATCGCGACGTCTCGCCGTCGAACGTGATGGTCAGCTACGAGGGCTCGGTCAAGCTGCTCGACTTCGGCGTCGCCAAGGCCAGCCAGCACACCGCCGAGTCGCGATCCGGAACCATCAAGGGAAAGATCGCGTACCTGTCGCCCGAGCAGTGCCAGAACGGCCGCGTCGACGCGCGCAGCGACCTGTTCTCGCTCGGCATCGTGCTGCACGAGATGTTGCTGCTGCGCCGGATGTACCGCCGCGACACCGACTTCTCGACGATGATGGCGATCGTCAACGAGGAGCCGCCGGTGCCGTCGTCGATCCGGCCCGACATCCCTGCCGAGCTCGATGCCATCGTGCTCAAGGCGCTCGCCAAGGATCCGGCGCAGCGCTATCGCTCGCCGGGCGAGATGCTCGAGGCGATCGAGACGTTCGCCGCGCACCAGCGGCTGGTGATGTCGTCGACCGCACTCGGTCGCTTCCTCGGCGAGCTGGTCGGCGATCGCCCCGAGCCGTGGCTCGAGGTCCCCGCCAAGCCGACCGAGCCGACCATGATCACGATCACCGGCGAGTCGGTGCCCGATCTGGTGACCGCCGCGCAGTCGATGACGCCGGCCCCCGATCTGATCGCCGAGGACGAGCTCGCCGCACAGCTCGAGGCGGCGCCGGCGATCGGGCTCGCGGTGCCGCGCAGCGAGGACGACTCCGAGC
>JAEYYY010000106.1 GCA_023430775.1 Pseudomonadota bacterium | reverse complement strand
CACTTTCGTCCAGCGAGTTGGACACTTGTCCAGCCGGCGGACAACACACGCGCGGCTTCGAACGCGTGCTCGTTGTCCGGTTACGGCGGACAAGCGCGATACAGTTCGCGCGTGCACCGCGCAGTCGTCTCGGTCGCGGCGTTCGCGCGCGCCGCGTTCGCGCGTGCCGCATTCGCGCGTGCCGCGTTCGCGTGTGCCGCGTTCGTATCTGCTGCCTGCGCGGCGTTCGCACTTGCCGCGTGCGGTGCGCCGACGAGGCCGACCTCACCATCGCCGGTGGCGTCCCGTGCGGATGCGGCGACAGCGCGTGATGCTCCCGAGATGCCCACCGCGATTTCGCCGCCCCGCTGTGCGAGCGCCGAGGAGTGCCATCACGAGGCCGAGGATCGCGAGGCCGAAGGCGACTTCGCCGCGGCAGCGACCGCGTATGGCCATGCGTGCGAGCTCGGCGACGGCGCGTCGTGCTTCGCGCGCGGCGTGCTACTGCGCGGTCGCGTCGAGCCGCCCGACGAGAATGGCTCGCACGAAGCATTCGCCAAGGCGTGCGAGCGTGACATCGCCGATGGCTGCGCGCAGCTCGGCACGGATCAGCTGACCGGCGTGGGCGGCGACGCGAACCCCGAGGGCGGGCGCGCGACGCTGCAGCGCGCGTGTAGCGCGGGCTCGGGCCTCGCCTGCCACAACCTCGGCGTCGTCGTGCGCGATGGCGTGCTCGGCGCCACGAAGGATGCGGCCGCGGCGTTCGCGCTGTTCGAGAGCGGCTGCCGGCTCGGACGTGGCGCATCGTGCGTCGAGCAGGCGATCGCGCTGTACGACGGCGCGGGCACCAAGCGCGACGGCAAGCGCGCGCAGCGGATCGCCGAGCTAGCGTGTGGCTCGTCGGCGGAGCACTGCTGGTTCCTCGCCGAGCTTCATCACGCGGCGAAGCGCTATCAGGATGCGCGTGCGCTCCACGACAAAGCGTGCGGCGCTGGCGCGGGCATCGCCTGCCACCACCTCGGCGTGATGCTCGACAAGGGCCTCGGCGGCGCGAAGGACGCCACGCGTGCGAACGAGGCCTATGCGAGAGCGTGCTCACTCGGCGTCAGCGACGACTGCGCTCGCTAGCAGCGAGGTGCGTGCGTGAGGCGCGGCGGATCCCGACGAGAACGTGAAACGGAGATCGTGAAATCGCCATTGCGTTGGGGGGCAAATAGCCGTACTTCCATGATCAAACAATGGCCCGCGCGAAGGCTTTGATCTCTTCCGATCCGCTCCGTCGGTGGACTGCCGCCGACGCGAACGACACGTACAACATCCCGCGGTGGGGATGCGGCTACTTTGCCGTGAACGAGCAGGGAAACCTGATCGTGCAGCCGCGTGGTGAAGGTAACGGCAACATCGACATGAAGGAGCTGATCGACGAGCTGGCCGCGCGCGGCATCCAGCTCCCGATCCTCCTGCGCTTCAGCGACATCTTGCGCGCGCGCATCGAGCTTCTGTGCGGCGCGTTCAACAACGCGATTCGCGAGTACGAGTACAAGGGCCAGTACCGCGGCGTCTATCCGATCAAGGTCAACCAGAACCGTACGGTCGTCGAGGAGATCATCGAGTTCGGCCGCCCGTTCCACTATGGCCTCGAGGCGGGCAGCAAGCCCGAGCTCCTCGCCATCATGGCCATCCATCAGGACGACGAGTCCGTCATCATCTGCAACGGCTACAAGGACGAGGAGTACATCGAGACGGCGCTGCTCGCGTCGAAGATGGGCAAGACCGTCATCCTCGTCGTGGAGAAGCCCACGGAGCTCGATCAGATCCATCGCGTCAGCGAGCGCATCAAGATCAAGGCGTCGCTCGGTATTCGCGCGCGTCTGTCGTCGCGTGGTGCAGGCCGGTGGGAGCAATCCGGCGGTGACTTCTCCAAGTTCGGTCTGTCGGCGGCGGAGATGGTGGAAGCGGTCGGCAAGCTGAAGTCGTGGAACGAGGTGGAGACGCTCAAGCTCCTCCACTTCCACCTCGGCTCGCAGATCAGCGCGATCAAGAGCGTCAAGAATGCGCTCCGCGAGGCCGGCCGGCTCTACGTGGTGCTCTACAAGATGGGCGCGACGGCGCTCAAGTACGTCGACGTCGGCGGCGGCCTCGGGGTCGATTACGACGGCTCGCAGACCAACTTCGCGTCGTCGATGAACTACACGGTGCAGGAGTACGCGAACGACGTGGTGTTCGCGATCAAGGAGATCTGCGACGCCGATCAGGTGCCGCATCCCTCGATCGTCTCCGAGTCCGGCCGCGCGATCGCGGCGCACCACTCGGTGCTCGTCGTCAACGTGCTCGGCGTGACCGAGTTCAACACGCACATCCCGGATCAGCTCCAGAAGCCGGCGCCGCCGCTCGTCACCAACATGTGGGAGACGTACCAGGGCGTGTCGGCGAAGAACCTGCTCGAGGCCTATCACGACGCCGTCGAGTACAAGGATCAGGTCCTCCAGCTGTTCAACCTCGGCCACCTGTCGCTCGATCACCGGGTGATCTGCGAGAACCTGTTCTGGGCGATCTGCGAGAAGGTCCTCTTGATGTCGCGCGGGCGCGAGCACGTGCCCGAGGAGCTCGAGGGCCTCGAGAAGGCGCTCAGCGATACCTACTTCTGCAACTTCTCGATGTTCCAGTCGGTGCCGGATTCGTGGGCGGTCGATCAGCTGTTCCCGATCTGCCCGATTCACCGCCTCAACGAGGAGCCCACGCGGCGCGCCACGCTCGCCGACATCACGTGTGACTCCGACGGCAAGATCGATTCGTTCATCGACCTGCGCGACGTCAAGCACGTCCTCGAGCTGCACCCCAAGCAGGACAAGGAGGACTACTACCTCGGCATCTTCCTGGTCGGCGCGTACCAGGAGATCCTCGGGGACCTCCACAACCTGTTCGGCGACACCAACACCGTCCACGTCCAGCTGTCGCCCGAGGGCGATTACGACGTCAAGGAAGTGGTCGCCGGTGACACGGTGTCCGAGGTGCTCGGCTTCGTCGATTACTCGCCGAGCGATCTGCTCGGCCGGCTGCGCAACAACGTCGAGCAGGCGCTGCGCAAGAAGCTGATGACGATCGAGGAGAGCCGCGCGCTGATCAATCGCTTCCGCCAGGGCATGATCGGCTACACGTATCTGGATCGCGAATAGGAATTCGCGGGGGCGCGGGGAGCTAGAAGCCGCGCACGCAGACCGCGTAGCGCTCGTCGACCGCCAGGATCGCGTGGTGCGAGTCGGCGTCGATCTTCTCGAGCTCGTTACCGGCGGCGATCGCTCCGGCGCAATCCCCCTGGCTCGCCGCCGCGCTGATCTTTCCGGCCAGCGCGCGCACGGTCAGCGACGGGGTCTGGAACTGGACGTCGGGCATCGGCGCCCGCGCCTGATACATGCTGTCGGGACCGAGCTGCGCGAAGGGGAACGGCGGCGGCGGCGCGTACACCGGCACGTAGTACGTGAAGTAGCCGGGGTTGTTGCTCGGCGGGTAACAGCCGGCAAGAACCGACGCGATGAACACGGCGCGCAGCATGGCCGCGCGTGCGTGCACGATCGGCACCAGCGTCCGGAACGCGAAACGGCGCCACCTTGCGGCAGCGCCGTGTCGAACGATCACCAGATCGGTGACCGTTCGGCGTCAGGGCACGTAGACGTCGGCGAACCCGAGGCTCGACAGGAAGCCGTGCGCCTCCTGATCCGGGAACGCCACCAGCCGATCGTTCGCCGTTCGGCGTCAGGGCACGTAGACGTCGGCGAACCCGAGGCTCGACAGGAAGCCGTGCGCCTCCTGATCCGCCGGGAACGCCACCAGCCGATCGCCGCGCGGGCACGAGCACGCCGCGCACACCACCTTCGGCTCGGCCGGGAACAGGAAGCCGCGGACCGGCACGTCGGCGCCTTCGCTGGCGAGCCAGCTGTCGACGAGCTCGAGCTCCTCTGCCACCGAGCTGGCGGGCGCGGTCTGCCACGGGTTGGTGCCGCACTGCCGGGCCTCGAACGCCATCGCCGCCGGGTCCGGAGCCGAGAACAGCCAGCCGTCGTCGGCCAGGGTCGCCGCGTGGGTCGCCGCGATCTTGACCAGCAGCTGATCGCCGCGCGCGCAGCCGCACGCCTGGCAGTGGAACATGGGCTCGGCCGGCGTCAGCTGACCGAGCTCGTCGAACGTGACACCGAGGTTGCCGTAGTGCTTCTTGACCTGGCCGAGGTCGGCGGGGAACGCGTCCTGCTCGTCCGGGTCAATAACCGTCTCACTCCACGGGTTGGTGCACTGCTTCGGCGAGTACGTCATGTAGACGTAGTCCTCGACGCAGGTGCCGGCGCGCACGAACAGGCACAGCGTGCCCTCGGCGCAGGTGATCTCGCCCTCGCAGTGGAGCGGCGAACCGTCGGCCGCCGCGCAGTCCTCGTCCTGCCAGCACTGGCCGCCGACGCCCGACACCGCCGGGCCACACGCGCCGAACGCCGGGTCCTGGCACTTGACCATCAGCTGGTAGTCGCCGCGGCTGACGTGGGAGGGGAAGTAGACGTAGTTCTCGTAAGACGAGACGACGATCAGGTAGTCGCCGTCGGCCGGCACGTCGAGGACGATGTGCGAGCCGAAGTTGACGCCCGGCTCGAAGTCGTCGTTGAACGCGATCGCCGGGGTCGAGAACTTCCCGTTGGCCTTCTTCGGGCCGTACACCCACATGATGGTGTCGAGCTGATCGCCGTTCTCGAGGCCGCTGACGTCGATGTCGACGCGGCCACCGGTCAGCGTGATCTGGTGGGCGACGAAGCCGCGCGCCCCGGTGAGCTTGTCGTTGACCGGCTCGGCGATCCGAGCGTCCTGGCCTTTGGACGGCCGGGTCGGGCTGTCCTCCTTCGCGTCGAGCAGGTCGACATCGATCGGTGCGGAGGAGATGTCTTCCTTCGTGGTGCCGGAGCAGCCGGCGAACGCAAGTGCAATCAGAAGCGAGGAGAGGATCTTCATAGGTGAATCTCGGCTGTGAGCCGCGGACATGTAGCGAGGTGTCACCCGCGTGTCAACGCGAACTTCGAGTCCGGGATCGCGGAATTCGCGAACGATTTCAGGTGGACGAAAGCCGTGTCTGCCAGCTCACCGAATGGTCAGTCGCGGCGAGTGAACGGCGATCAACGGGGCGCGGTCAACCGCTCCCACTGGATCAACGTCGCCATCGCCTCCTCCGCGGAGTCACCGCACATCTCGGGCTGCGGCCTGAGGCTCGTGCATACGTCGGGCCGGTCGGGAGATCCGAACAGGGCGCAGCGGATGTCGTCGGTCAGGTGCGGGCAGCGAACGCCCGACGGCTTACCCACCGGTAGTGCCGGCAGGACCGGAGAGATCGAGGGCGCGATGCAACACGCTCCGCATCGTGGCCGGCACTCGCTCATGACAACCGCTTCTGGAAGAACGCGACGTCATGCCACGCACCGTGCTTGTAACCTGCCTCGCGTACCGTCCCGACCGAGACGAAGCCAAACGCCTCGTGCATCGCGATGCTCGGATCGTTGGGCAACGTGATCCCTGCGATCGCAGAGCGAAATCCGCGCGCGGCGAGTCGGTCGAGTAGCTCGGTATAGAGCGCTCGACCGAGGCCGCGGCGGTGGTGGGCCGCGTCGACGTAGAGCCCGATCTCGGTCGTCCACTGATAGGCGGCTCGGTCCCGCCACACCCCGGCCTTGGCGTAGCCGATCACCTGCCCCGCTTCGTCGGCGACCACCCACGGGTAGCGCTCCCGTCCCTGTGCCCAGGTCGCGGTCAGCTGATCGACGCTCACCGGTTCATGGGCGAAGTGGATCGAGGTCGTCTCGATGTAGTGGTTCGTGATCGCCGCGATGCGAACAAAGTCTTCATTGCGTGCATCGCGGATCACCGAGCAACTGTACGCCAGGCTCGGCGAGGAATAGGATGGTCGTGCGTTGCGTCCCTCGATCGTGAGCGCACGGGTGTTCGCGCTGGTGTTGTCGGTTGCGTGTTCAAAGACCACGCAGGACCCTCCTGCGCCTTCGAACACCTCGCGCGCACCCGATGCACCGCTGACGCGCACCGATCCCGCGAGCGATCGATTCGAAGGCACGCTCTCCGGTCATCACTTCTCGATCACGATCCCGCGCGCGCAGCTCACCAGCTCCGAGCGCACCTCGTACACCTGGAGTGTCGATGGTGGCCGCCTGGTCGTCAGCGACTCGGGACCGATCGCGGACGAGACCCGCTACCTGGTGGAGCGGTCACCGCGCACGATCGTTCGCGGCAGTGACGGCGTCTGGGTGCTGACCGAGGTGGTGACCACGGCCGGTGGCCGCGCGTTCACCTGCCTCCATCAGCAGCCGATCGAGAGGAGCGGATCGGCGGAAGAGAAACAGGCCGCGGCACGGGGTGTCGCGGCCTGCGGCTCGTTCAAGGTCGATCCGATCTAGCGGCCGTAGACCTGAACCCTGGCGCGGCCTCCGCCGGGCAGGTTCCGGTACTTCATGTCGATGTACTGGAGCGTGCGGTCGTCACCGGGGAAGTCGATGATGCGCGACCGGCTGCCCTCGCGGAAGTAGTGGGTGACCGCCGCCGGGCGCCACTCGCGGCCGCGCGAGAACTTGACCGCGAAGTCGATCATCTCGAGGTCGCTGTCGAGCACGACGATCGCGAGCTTCGAGAACTTGCCCTGGTAGCGACCGACGCGGATCCGATCCTTGTCGACGCGACCGCTGACGGTCTGCTCGCCGAGCATCTGCCAGCCGGTGGGATCCCAGCGCCACGCGGCCGGGCGACGACCTGCTTCACCGGACTTCCAGCCCCACACGGCGACCGTCGCGGCGCCGCCACCGGGGAGGTTCTTGTACTTCAGATCGATGTACTGGATGACGCGCTCGTCACCCGGCAGGTCGATGACGCGCGAGCGGGCGTTCTGCCGGAAGTAGTGGCGCACGCGCGGGTTCCAGGTCTGGCCGCCGACGAACTTGACGTCGAGATCGAGCAGCTCGATGTCGCTGTCCTCGACCACGATGGTCAGCTTGGTGAACCTGCCCTCGTGGCGACCGACGGTGATGCGATCGCGATCGACCCGGCCGTTGACGCGTTGCTCACCGAGCTTGACCCAACCTTTCGGATCCCAGCGATCGGCCTCCGCGGACCGCGTGCTTCCCACGAACAGCAAACTAAAGACGAGCGTGATGAGTAGTGATCTCATGACCACTACGGTCGCATTGCTTGGGATCCCATGTTCACGAAGTTATGTGAACGAGGCAGAGTGCCTCGGAGCGATGTAGGATGCGCACATGCGCACGATCATCCTTCTCGTGATTCTCGTCGGATGTGGCGGCAAGAAGGATCCGGGCCCGACGTGCGAGCAGGTGGTCGATCACATGCTCGAGGTCACCAAGCAGCAGCTGATCGGACACGAGACCGCGAATCTCAACTCGCAGAAGAAGGCGATGGTCGCGCAGTGCGAGTCGCGCAACATGAGCGACGAGATGCGAACGTGCCTGATGGGCACCAAGACGATCGCGGATATCGCGAAGTGCCGCGGCGGCAAGACCGACGTCCTCGAGCGCCAGCGCCGGCCACGTCCGGGAAATGGCAGCGGGAGCGGCAGCGCTCCGGCGGCACACCACGGTAGCGGCTCGGCAAGCACAGCGCCTGGCAGCGGCTCCGGCAGCGGGCATTGACCGTGGCGTGGTACAGAGTGCGGCATGCACGACGCGATCGTCTCGGTTCCGGAACCGATCAACGAGCCAGTTCTCGACTACGCGCCGGGGAGCCCCGAGCGCAGGGCGCTCAAGGTTGCGCTGTCGGCGATCGAGAAGGAGGTCGTCGAGATCCCGTGCGTGGTCGGCGGCCAGCGCGTGCGGACCGGCAACATCAAGGAAGTGACGATGCCGCACCGCCACAAGCACGTGGTGGCGCGGTTCCACGCGGCGACCGACGAGGTCGCGCAGCAGGCGATCCGCGCGGCGCTCGAGGCCAAGCGCGAGTGGGCCGCGATGCGGTGGGAGGCTCGCGCCGCGGTGCTGCTGCGCGCCGCCGAGCTGCTCGCCGGTCCGTGGCGCGCGCGGATGAACGCCGCGACGATGCACGGCCAGAGCAAGACGGTGCACCAGGCCGAGATCGATTCCGCCTGCGAGCTGATCGACTTCTGGCGGTTCAACCCGCACTTCGCGCAGGAGCTGTATCGCCAGCAGCCGCGGTCGTCCGCCGGCATGTGGAACATGACCGAGCTGCGCCCGCTCGAAGGCTTCACGTTCGCGCTGACGCCGTTCAACTTCACCGCGATCGCCGGCAACCTGCCGATGGCACCGGCGCTGATGGGCAACCCGGTGGTGTGGAAGCCGGCCGAGACCCAGCTGCTCGCCGCCTGGCAGATCTATCTGTTGCTCGAGGAGGCCGGCCTGCCGCCGGGCGTCGTCAACTTCATCCCCGGGCTGCCGCACGGAAGCACGAACACGGTGCTCGATCACCCGATGCTCGCGGGCATTCACTTCACCGGCTCCACCGACGTGTTCCGGATGATGTGGAAGCGCGTCGGCGACAACCTCGACAAGTACAAGAGCTATCCGCGCGTGGTCGGCGAGACCGGCGGCAAGGACTTCATCATCGCGCACCCGTCGGCCGATCCGGCGGGGCTCGCGACCGCGATCATCCGCGGTGGCTTCGAGTACCAGGGCCAGAAGTGCAGCGCCGCGTCGCGCGTCTACATCGCCCAGAGCGTGTGGGCGCAGATGAAGGATCAGCTGATCGAGACCACCAAGGCGCTCAAGGTCGGCGACGTCTCGGACCTGTCGAACTTCATGGGCGCCGTGATCAAGCAGGGCGCGTGGCAGAAGCACCGCGACGCGATCGCCGAGGCGCGCGACAAGCCCGGCATGAAGATCGTCGCCGGCGGCGGCACCGATGACAAGGAAGGCTGGTTCGTGCAGCCGACGATCATCACCACCGAGGATCCGATGGTGCGCCACATGCGCGACGAGTTCTTCGGCCCGATCGTGACGCTCCACGTCTATCCCGACAACGCCTGGAAGGACACGCTCGAGCTGGTCGATCGGACCAGCCCGTATGCCCTCACCGGTGCGGTGTTCGCGCGCGATCGCGCGGCGATCGTCGAGGCGATGACCGCGCTGCGCGACGCGGCCGGTAACTTTTACATCAATGACAAACCGACCGGTGCGGTGGTCGGCCAGCAGCCGTTCGGTGGCGCGCGCGCTTCGGGCACCGACGACAAGGCCGGCTCGGCGCTGAATCTGCTCCGGTTCGTGGCCGCGCGTACGATCAAGGAGACGTTTGTTTCGCCGGCCGACTGGCGCTACCCGTTCCTCCTCGACGAGCCGTAGGTCTGTCGCACGCGTCGCACCTGGCGCGACAACTTGATCGGATTCATAGTGCGCCGGCTCCGACACACGGGGCATCGGAGTGCCATGAATCGGAAGGTCCTCGGCGGTGTCGTTGCTCTGCTCGTGGTGTTCGTCGGCGTCTGGTTCTTGTGGCTGCGCGGCGGCGACAAGACCGAGGACGAGGGCAAAGCCGACGACAAGCGCAGCGGCAAGGTCAGCCTGTCGAAGCGCGCAGCTCCCGAGAGCGTGCGCAGCGGCGCGATGCAGTGGGCGATCGACAGGGATCCGGAAGGCCCGCTCCAGCTCGAGGGTCAGGTGCTCGGGCCCGATGGCCAGGGTGTCGGCGGCGCGATCGTGTGGATCGGCTCGGCGCCGCCGCGCTCGACCACCAGCGATGACGACGGCTCGTTCTCGTTCGACAAGCTGGTCGCGCGGTCGTACGCGCTGACCGCCGAGAGCGGCGACCTGGTCGGCGGGCCGATCACGTACAAGCTGACGGCGACCAGCGATCCGGTCGTGCTGCGGCTCTCCGAGGGCGCGACCGTCGTGGCGACGATCGTCGACGAGAGCAAGCGACCGATCGCCGGGGCTCGCGTCCGCGCCCACGACATGGGCGACCGCACGATCACGACGGATGCCAAGGGCGTGGCGGTGCTGAAGCCGGTGCGTCCCGGCTACGTCGCCGTGCAGGCGATCGCCGACGGCTTCGCGCCGAGCATCGGCTACGCGACGGTGGGCAGCGCCGGCGCGAAGGCCACGCTGACGCTGACCCTGCACCAGGGCTACGCGGTCGCGGGTCGCGTGATCGACGAGGCCGGCAAGCCGATCGCGAAGGCGAAGGTCTACACCGCCGGTGGCGAGTGGAACGGCGACTGGACCCCCGAGGATGCCGGCGAGGAAGACAGCCGCGGCTCGCACGACACGCTGACCGACAACAAGGGCGAGTTCAGGTTCCGGGCGCTCGGGAATGGCGCGCACGTCTTGATCGCGAGCGACGGCGAGCACGCCCCGGGGCGGACGCCGATCACGATCGATGGCCGGCCGCTGACCGGCGTCGAGATCGTGATGAAGCAAGGCGGCACGATCGCCGGGCGCGTCGTCGACAAGGACGGCAAGCCGGCGCCGTTCGTACCGGTGCGCGTCGCCGGCACGGGCAACCGGATGTGGAGCCTCGGCCGCCGGCAGGCGATCAGCGACAAGGACGGCAAGTTCGAGGTGCGCGGCCTGGTACGCACGAAGCTGCAGGTGCGCGCCGAGAGCGACAAGGCGGCGAGCGGGATCGTGCAGGTCGATCTGACGCAGAGCGGTGAGAAGAAGGATCTCGAGCTCGTGCTCGATGTCGTCGGCACGATCGCGGGCGTGGTCGTCGACGACACCGGCGCGCCGGTCCCCGAGGTGCTGGTCAACGCGTTCCCCGACATCCTCGGCGGCGCCTCGATCGACGCGCTCGCGCTCGCCGACATGTCCTCGACCACCACCGACGGCGCCGGCAAGTTCGCGATCGCCGGCCTACCCGACGGCGCCTACAAGCTGTGGGCGGCGCGCGGCCCCCCGGCCGGGGAGGAGTGGGGCCAGCCCGGCACCCGCGCGAAGACCCGCGACGCGAAC
>JAEYYY010000046.1 GCA_023430775.1 Pseudomonadota bacterium | reverse complement strand
GCTCGGCGACGGCACCCTGGTGTCGAAGACCAGGGCCGTGCAGGTGCTCGATGCGCCCGGCGGCGCGGCGATCACCGGCACCACCTCGCTCGGCGTCGGCGGCGATCACACCTGCGTGTTGACCGCGGATGGCGACGTGCAGTGCTGGGGCGACAACGACCAGGGCAACATCGGTGACGGCACCGTCGAGGACCGTCCGTCACCCACCTCGATCGGCCTGACCGCGACCGCGATCAGCGTCGGTCGCTTCCACACCTGCGCGATCAAGGACGACAAGACGATGGTGTGCTGGGGCCGCGGCCGTGGCGCGCGCCTGGGCAACGGCACGCCGACCGCGAGTCAGGACAACCAGCTCGAGCCGGCGCCGGTGATCACCGCGCTCGGCGGCACGCCGTTCGGCAATGTCGAGAGCATCGAGATGGGCGCGATGTCGTGTGCGATCACCACGGGCAAGCAAGCGTTTTGCTGGGGCACCAGCAACTACGGTCAGACCGGGACGGGCGGCGGTACCGCCGTACCCGCGCCGGTGCTCAACACCGATGGCTCGCCGCTCGTCGGTGTGACGAAGCTGCGCGCCCGCTTCAACCGCGCGTGCGCGTTCCTCGAGACCGGCGAGATGCGCTGCTGGGGCCGCAACAGCGAGGGACAGCTCGGCGACGGCCAGCTCGTCAATCACGGTCTCGCCACCGCCGGAGCAGGACCGACGTGTCCGTGACCGAGCTGCTCGCCGATCCGAGCCTCGCCGGCACGTCGCTCGGCAAGTACGAGATCCTTCGCAAGCTCGCCGTCGGCGGCATGGCCGAGATCTATCTGGCGCGCGTGCGCGGCATCGTCGGCTTCGAGAAGCTCGTCGTGCTCAAGCGGATCCTGCCGAACGTCGCCGAGGATCCGGCGTTCGTGCAGATGTTCCTCGACGAGGCGCGCCTCGCAGCCACGCTCCAGCACCCGAACATCGCGACGGTGTTCGACGTCGGCAACGAGGGCAAGACCTACTTCTTCACGATGGAGTACATCCACGGCGAAGACGCCCGTGCGGTGCGCATCCAGGCGCGCAAGCTCGAGCGCGCGATCCCGATCGCGAACGCACTCGCGATCGTTCACGGCACCGCATCGGCGCTCGATTACGCGCACAACAAGTCCGGTCCCGAAGGTCCGCTCGGCCTCGTCCACCGCGACGTGTCGACGAGCAACATCCTGATCTCGTTCGACGGCGCCGTGAAGCTCGTCGATTTCGGCATCGCGCGCGCGACGTCGCGCCAGACCAAGACCCGCACCGGCACGCTCAAGGGAAAGATCCCGTACATGTCGCCCGAGCAGTGCCAGAACCGGGCGCTCGATCGACGCAGCGATCTGTTCTCGCTCGGCGTCGTGCTCTACGAGCTCACCGTCGGGCGCCGCCCGTTCCGCGGCAACTCGGACTTCGAGATCCTCGATCAGATCATCAACCGGGGAGCGAAACCACCATCGCAGGTGGTGCCCGACTATCCGCCCGAGCTCGAGGCGATCGTGATGCGCTTGCTCGCGCGGCCGCCCGAGCAGCGCTACCAGACCGGCGAGCAGCTGATCGGCGATCTCGAGGTCGTGATGGGCAAGACGGGCTGGGTGTCGCCGCTCGCGCTCGGCCGCTACATGAAGCAGCTGTTCCCCGAGAAGGCCGAGGCGTGGTCGGCCGCGCAGGAGCTCGGCGAGAGCCTCGGCGATCACATCGCGCACACGATCACCTCCGAGAGCGTGCGAGCCGAGCGCCGCACGCCGGTGTCGGCGTTCAGCGTCCAGGCCGAGGTTCCCCTCGACGATCCGCAACCCGCCACTCCGATCCCGAGCCAGCAGCTACCAGCGGTGTTGCCGACGTTGCCCTCGCGCGGTCGCGGCAAGTGGGTCGTCGCGTTCGCTGCCGTCGCCGCGATCGCCGCCGCGGTCGTCATCGTCTCGCTACAGCACGGATCCACCGAGTCGCCGCCGACGCCGACCGTCGATCGCACGCCGAGCGAGCCTCCGGCTGAACCGCCCCGCGAACCCGCACCGGCGGCGCCATCTCCCAAGGCCCCCGAGCCCGAGCCGCCGCCACCCGCACCGGTGGTCGCGAAGCAGCCGGTCACCGTGAAGAAGCCGGTGCCGCCGCCGCGCCCCGCCGTCAAGACCGCGAAGCCGGCCGATAAACCCAAGCCCGCCGACAAACCCACTCCAGCCAAAGAGCAGCCATGGGATCCAAACTCCATGTACTTGCCCAAGTGATCGTCGGCCTCGCGTTCGCGCGCGAGGTATCCGCCGAGACCGCCGCCGAGCTGGTGAAGAAGGCCGGCGACGAGTACAAGGCCGGCAACTACGACATCGCCGCCGCGTTCCTCAAGCGCGCGCATCAGATGGAGCCGAAATCCGAGACGCTGTTCGCGCTGGCGCAGGCCGAGCGCCTCGCCGGCCGCTGCGACGATGCCGTGCCGCACTACAAGAAGCTGCTCGCCGAGCTCAAGGATCTCGACGTCGCGAAGCTGGTGCAGAGCAACCTCAACCTGTGCGTCAAGGACGAGCCGGTCGTCGAGCCGAAGCCATCCGAGCCCGCTCCACCGTCGACGCCGCCGCGCGAGATCGTGCGCGTCGAGCGCCGCTCCGACAAGCTGGCCACCACGCTGTTCGCGACCGGCATGCTCGGGATCGGTGCCTCGGTCGGGCTGTACATCGCCTCGCAGGGCAACCGCGATGCCGCGGCGGATGCGAACACGCTCGAGGCCAGCGGCAAGCTGTACGACAAGGCCGACACCCAGCGTGCGCTCTCGATCGTCAGCGGTGTCGTCGGGCTCGGCCTCGCGAGCTACGCGGTGGTGCGCTGGATGAAGGGTGGCGAGGCGTCGACGAAGGTCGCGATCGACATCGCGCCGGGCCAGGCTTCGTTCGGCTACATCGGCCGCTGGTGATCAGCGCTCGCTGTCGAGCACCTTCATCTGCTGCTCGGCGTAGCGCGTGCCGGCGATCGCCGAGGCGGGCACCGCTTGCTCGAGCGCCGCGACCTCCGCCGGCGACAGCTCGATCGCGAGCGAGCCGAACAGATCGTCGAGGTGCTTGCGCGTGCGGGCACCCATCGTCGGGATGATCGAGATGCCGGCGGCGCGCCCCTTGGCACGGACGTAGGCGATCGCGAGCTGTGCCGGCGTGACCGCGCGCTCCGCGGCGAGCCTGGCGAGCGCATCGACGAGCGGCTGGTTGGTGGCCTTCGCGGCGAACCGCGGCAGGTGCGAGCGGAAGTCGTTCGACGCGGATGGCTTCGAGTTGGTGAGCAGACCGCGCGACAGCACGCCGTAGGCGGTGACCGCCATGCCGTGCTCGCGCACCGCCGGGAAGATCTTGGTTTCGGGGTTGCGGGTGACGACCGAGTACTCGATCTGGAGATCGACGATCGGGTGGACCTTCGCGGCCCGCGCGATGGTCTCGGGACCGACCTCGGAGAGCGCGATGTGGCGGACGTAGCCGGCCTTCACCATGTCGGCGATCGCGCCGATGGTGTCCTCGATCGGCACCTTCGAATCGAGGCGGGCAGGGCGGTAGATGTCGATGTAGTCGACGCCGAGCCGCGCCAGGCTGTACGCGAGCGAGTTCTTGACCGCCGTCGGCGACGCGTCGTAGCCGAGGAACGAGTTGTCCGGACCGCGCAGCGCACCGAACTTGACCGAGAGGAGGGCCTTGTCGCGGCGGCCGCGCAGCGCCTGGCCGACCAGCATCTCGTTGCGGCCGATGCCGTAGAAGTCGCCGGTGTCGAGGAGGTTGATGCCGCGCTCGAGGGCGGCGTGGATGGTTGCGATGTTCTCGGTCTCGTCGGAGTCGCCGTAGAACCCCTGGGTGCCCATCCCCATGCAGCCGAGTGCGATCGGGAACACGGCAGGACCGGTGGAGCCGAGCTTGGTTTGCGTCGTCGTCATGCGGTCACCTTGGGGCTGGGCAACTGATAATTCCAGCGAATAGGATGTATAGGACCCATGCACACTGGTTATGGAAGGGATCTCGACCTCAACCTCCTGCGGGTGTTCGCGGTGGTCGCGGAGGCGGCGAGCGTGACCGAGGCGGCGAGCCGGCTGTACCTGACGCAGCCGGCGGTGAGCGCGGCGTTGCGCCGGCTACAGACCGCAGTCGGCGCGCCGCTGTTCGTCCGCCGCGGGCGCGGGCTCGCGCTGACCAGTCGAGGCGAGCGGCTGCGGCAAGCGATCCATCCCCACCTGCAGACGCTCGTCGATGCGGCGCTGGCACCGGCGCGCTTCGACGCGGCGACGACCGAGCGCACGATCCGGCTCGGGCTCTCCGATGCCGCCGAGGTCTGGCTGCTGCCGCCGCTGCTGCGCGCCCTCGAGCGTGCGCCGGGGATGCGGATCGTCGCGCTGCCGGTGACGTTCCGCACCGTCGCGGCCGCGCTGGTCGGCGGTGCGGTCGATGCCGCGGTGACGGTGGCCGACGAGCTGCCGACGGCGATCCGGCGCACGCCGGTGTTCAAGGGTGGCTTCGTATGCCTGTACGACCCACGGCGCGTGAAGTTGAAGCAGCTGACCAACGACGTCTACTTCGCGCAGGACCACGTCGTGGTGTCCTACAACGGTGATCTGCGCGGCATCGTCGAGGATGCGCTCGGCAAGCAGCGGCGCGTGCGCTGCTCGGTGCCGAGCTTCGCGAACGTCGGTGCGATCGTCGATGGCTCGCGGTTGATCGCGACGATCCCGGCGATGGTGGCGCGCCAGATCCGTGCGCTGCGGCCGGTGCTCGCGACCAAGCCGTTGCCGTTTGCGATCACCGGTGCGCAGACCGAGCTGCTGTGGTCGGCCACCACCGACGACGACGAGCCGTGTCGCTACATCCGCGAGCGCATCGTCGAGATCGCGAAGCAGACGAGGTGATCACCAGCTCGCGAACATCTGGCGCGCGTTGGCCCTGGTGATCGCCGCCATTGCCGCCGGGCGCTCGTCGCGCGCCTTCGCCAGCCCGGCGATCACGGCGGGCAGAAATGCCGGCTCCGAGCGGCCACCGCGGTGACCCTCGGGTGCCTGATCCGGCGCGTCGGTCTCGACCATCAACAGCTCGGACGGAATCTCGCGCGCGGCCTCGACCGGCTTGCGCGCATTCGGATAGCTGATCGGTCCGGCGAACGAGAACGCCACGCTCCTTCCGGCGCCGCAGTACACGCTCACCAGATCGGCGCCACCGGAGTAGCTGTGGAGCACGATGCGCTCGGCCTTCTCCTCGCGCAGGATCCGCGGTGCGGCGTCGTGCGCGTGCAGCACGTGGACGATCAGCGGTTTGTCGAGCGCCCGCGCCACCCGGATGTGCATGCGGAACAGCGCTTCCTGCAGCTCCTTGTTGGCGGTGCCGCCGTCGAGGCCGGTCTCGCCGATCGCGATCGCATCGCCGGCCTCGTCGGCGAGTCGTCGCTCGAGGTCGGCCAGCTCGTCGCCGGCGAGCTCGGGCACGATCTGCGGATGCACGCCGATCGCCCACCTCACCCCGGCCCCGCGATGCTTCGCGGCCAGCACCCGCAGGGCCTCCCAGCTCCGCGGTCGGATCGCCGGCACCAGCATGCCGGAGATTCCCGCAGCCACGGCGCGCGCGATGACCTCGTCGCGGTCGCGGTCGAAGGCGGGCACGTCGAGATGGCAATGGGTGTCGATCACGCTCCCTGAACGTAGCGTAGGATCGACGGTGTGAGGTTCTGGCAGCGCTGGCTGGACTGGTACCACACCAGCGAGTCGCTCGTGGCTCGCTGGTTGCGCGCCGGCCGCGATGCGCTGTTCGGCGAGTTGCCGGCGCTCGCCGGCGGCACCGCGCTGTTCGCGATCTTCGCCGTCGTGCCGACGATGGCCGCCGCGGTCGCGATCTACGGCGTGGTGTCGGATCCGATCGAGATCCAGCAGCATCTGCGCGGCCTCGAGACGGTGCTGCCGCCGAACGTGGTCGGCTTCCTGAACGAGCAGCTCGGGCTGCAGGCCCAGCGCTCGAATCGCGATCTCGGCTTCGCGCTGATCGCCAGCGTGGTCGTCGCGGTGTTCGCCTCGCGCGGTGCAGCGCGCGCGATGCTCGACGTGCTCAATCGCGCCTATCGCGTGCGCGAGCGTCGCACCTGGTTGCACAAGACCGCCGTCACGCTCGCGATCGCGGTCGGCACGCTGCTCGGCTTGATGCTGATGTTCGTGGTCGTCGTCGCCTTGCCGGCGACCGCCGCGCTGCTCGGCTTCGACGAGAACTACGGCATCGTCAAGTGGCTGCGCTGGCCAGGTCTGATGACCGTGATGTTCACGTCGTTGATCGCGCTGTATCGCTTCGGCCCGTCGCCGCGCACGCTCGGCACCGATCGCCACCTGTGGCCGGGCGCGCTGATCGGCACCGTGTTGCTGGTGCTGGTGTCGTGGGCGCTGTCGGTGTGGGTCGATCGCGTCGCGAACTACAACGCCTGGTACGGCGCGTTCGGCACCACCGTCGTCGTCATGCTGTGGTTCTACCTGTCGACGATCGCGATCGTGATCGGCGGCTTCGTCAATGCCGAGCTCGAGCGTCACGCCGGTGCGCCGGAACCGGATCGCTCGATGTACTAGAGGCCGTGGCTCGCGAGGAACGCGGCCATCTCCGGCCAGCTGACCGCGAGGAACGCGTACTCCGTGGGATACGCGGGCCGCACCGCGCTGATCATGGTCTCGACCTGACCGGCATTGCGCGGACCTTCCTGCGCCAGCGCGAACGCGCGGACCACGCGAAGCGGCCGCAATACGTCACCGGTGGTCATCGTCTCGTACTCGGTCCAGCGATCCGCGAGCGCCTTCGCCGCCTCGGCCGCGCGGCCATCGCGGCACGCGATCACGGCATCGACGAACGCTCGCATCGCCGCATAGCTGAGATGAGCACGCAGCGCGCGGGTCTCGGCGTCGTCGAGTGCGCGGCGCGCCTGATCGAGCTCGCCGAGCAGCGCGCTGCACAGGGCGCGATCGAGCGCGCTGACGCTGTACATCTGGTTCGCCTTGAGCCAGCGGGCGTTCGCCAGCTCGTTGGTCGAGAACAGCGCCCGCGCCTCGTTCAGCTGCCCCTTGCGCAGCGTCGCCCACGCGATGTTGTGGCGCGCCGCCGACGTGATCACCGCCGGCACCGTGACGCCGCGCGCCCAGCCCGCGCACAGCTCGGCCGCCTTGTCGTGCTCGCCGCGCCCGAGCATGGCCATCATGGTCACCGAGTCGGCGTTGAAGCGCTTGACGTGAAACGTGGCGACCGCCATGTAGCCGACGAACCAGACCACGATGGCGACGCCCGCCGCGATCGCCGCCTGGCTCACCGTCAACACGTCGAGCGTGATCGCCGCACCGACCAGGCCACCGATCAGGATCGTGACGACCATCGACGCGACTCTCATCGCCGACAAGCTACCCCGAAACGGCGAACGCCGCCCGAGGGCGGCGACCGGGTCACGCGCTGCGCGACCTAAAACGTTGGACCGGGTGGTCCTGGAGACCGGGTGGTCTCACATGCGAGTGCCGTAGAACTTCGCGGCCGCGAGCGGGGCCGGGCTGCCGGCGTAGCTCATCTCGCCGGTGTACGTACCGGTCTGGATGTCGTCCATCTTGCCGTCCTGGTTCTTGTCGACACCGCGCGCGGCGCCGCTGAGCGAGAACTGCAGGGCAGCGCTGTCCATGTTGTCGAGCGCCTTGTAGAGCGCGTTACCCGCAGCGTTGAGGCCGCTGTTGCAGGCCGACTCGAACGTCGACGGCGAACCGATGTTGATCGCCTCGAACACGTACTGGCCGACGGCCTGGCAGTTGACGAGGTTCTTCAGGATGTCGCCGAGGTTCGACGCCGAGGGGTCGATCATCGGGATCAGGCCCTGGTCGATCGCGACGCGGAGCACCTGGCCGTACTTCATCGGCACCACGTGCTGGCTGACCGCGAGCTGGCCGGTCTGCGACAGCGTGACCTGGAGGTTCTCGACCTTGGTCTCCTGGATGCCGTAGTCGGCGAACGGGAACTCCATGTCGACGTTGTCGATCTTGAACTTGAGGCCGTCGACCGTCTTGGTCGCCTTGCCCGAGGCGTCGATGACGAGGACCTCGGTGGTGCCGAAGTTGTGCGTGACCTGGCCAAAGGCGTCGCCGATCTCGACCAGGCGCGCGATGAAGTCCGGCGCGATGTCGAACAGGCGGTCGTTCAGGTAACCCGACACGAAGCCGGTCGAGTTCTTGAGGAAGTTCTTCACCGAGCCGTCGGGCAGCGCCTTGATGAGCTCGTCGAGGATGAACTTGGTCGGGTCGTCCGGGTCGTCGGTCGCGTTGATGAAGTAGTTCGCGACGGTGCCGGGCGTGCCGGGCGCGTTGGTCGCGATGTCGAACGTGCTGTTGACGCGGAACGTGCCTTCCGGCGTCTTCGGCGGCGGGGCATCGGGGTCGGCCGGATCGTTCGGATCGCTCGGATCCGTCGGGTCGTCGCCCTGCGCGTCCGTGGCGCAACCAGTGGTGGCGGCCGCGAGGCCGAGGAGGAAGGTGATCGAGAGGTTGCGCATGGTCATCATTGGAAGATTTTCTCCGTCGAGGTTTGGTGACCGAACACTGTGCTAGGCGTGTGCCACTCGAGATCGCCGCGCCGGATCTAGATCGATCAACTCGTTACCGGATCCAGATCACCCGACTGGCAACTCCGCTGGTCGGGCTCGTCGAGACCCGATGGAGACGACTGGCCACGAT
>JAEYYY010000854.1 GCA_023430775.1 Pseudomonadota bacterium | reverse complement strand
AGCGCGCATCGGAACGCGCCGAGCGCCGCGACGCTGTTGGCCGCGCGCGCGACCGCCACGGGGTTGATCGTTTCGACGAACGCAATCACCGCGCACGCGCTCGTCACGTTCCGTGCGCGCTGGCCCGCGTCAGGCGAGAGAGCGCCCGTCCTCGGAGACCCCGAAGAGCTGGGGGGTTCTCGAGACCATCGCCACAGGAGACCACGAACATGTTCATTGCTTACGAGATTGCGAAGGAGCTGATCACCGCGCTCGCGCCGCTGGTCGTGCAGATCAAGCGCGAGGATCTCGAGCTCGCGGATCAGTTGAAGCGCGCCGCGCAGAGCGTGCTGTTGAACCTCGCCGAGGGCCAGAAGTTCTCGAACGGGAACCGGCGGCGCCATTACGAGATCGCGCAGGGGAGCGCGAACGAGGTAAAGGCCGCGCTCGATGCCGGTGTCGCGTGGGGCTGGATCGCGGCGGACGGGAACGAGCGGGTGCTGCTCGATCGCTTGCTCGCGGTCATGTGGAAGCTGACGCGCTCGCCTGCGCTTCAGAGTCTGAAATCGTCACGTTCGAACCATCCATAGAGAGCCGCTTGCGTTGCTGGATCGCTCGCGTCCGTGCGTGCCTCGACCGGGAGACGAGGGTCAGACACCACTTCACCACTTCTGCTGCGAACTGTCACACACGGCGAGAGTGGACAAGAGAGCGGACGAGGGTCAGACACCACTTCACCACTTCTGCTGCGAACTGTCACACACGGCGAGAGCGGAGAGCGGACGAGGGTCAGACCCGATGCGAGTGACAGTTCGTGGACCAGTCACCGCGCATACCTCAACGCCGCCACCCCTCCCACATGGCTGAGCATCGATCTTGGTCTGCGGCTCGCGGGCTTCGCCAGTCGCGCCACGTTCGACACGTTCGTCAGGCTCCACCCGAAGGATCCGGAGCGTCCCCGTCTGCAGACCGCCATCGAGGATCCAGAGGAGCGCCAGGTCTTCCACCGCCCTGCGGAGCCCCAACTCGATCCTGTGAACGTCGTCAAAGCGCCGGCGGACGTGCTTGGACTCGAGCCCGCGTTACGGACGAGGCGACGCTCGCAACAGCACGTGTTCGCCAGACACGTCGCCGTGGTTGCAGCTGATCGCGTCGGTCTTTCTGGTGCTCAGATCGCCAGGGCGCTCGGTCTATCGCAACAGGGTGCATCCGCCATCGTGAACCGACCGGCGAGCGACGACATCGTGGCAGCGGCAGTGTCGCGGCTCGAGAGTGTTCATAAGGTGGGCCGGAAGTAGTGAAGTAGTGTCTGACCCTCCAGTCCCGGCCCGCTCGTCGGTTGTTGAGACAGCGTCAGTAGTAGACTCGCGCCATGTGGCGGATGCCCTTCGTCGTGCTCGCCGGCTGCGGCCGGCTGGGGTTTGACCTGCTGCCGACCGCCGATCTCGCGGACGCCTCCGCACCAGATGGCTCCTCGACGCTCGGCGACAGCGCGCCCGCAGACGACGGTGCGACGGTCGATGATGATGCTGGCAACCTGCCGGTGGGGCCGTGGTCGCCGCCCGATCCGGTACCGGGCATCGGCTTGCTCGGCAACGACACCGATCCCTGGCAGAGCGAAGATCGCCTGACCCTCTACTTCGCCTCGACACGCGCAGGCGGCCTCGGCGGCTACGATCTGTTCGTCGCCACCCGAGACGCCCCGGACTCGACCTTCTCCGTGATGCGCGCGAGCGCACCGATCAACTCCGCCAGCAACGAGCGCTCGCCGTTTCTCATCGGCAACACGCTGTACTTCACCTCCGACCGGCTCGGCTCGTTCGACGTGTACACCAGCACGCGGTCCGGTCCTGCGTGGTCCACGCCGATCAGGCAGACCGCGCTGTCGAGCGCGGGCGATGACGTCGACATCGCGCTCTCGCTCGACGGCACGACGGCGATCGTCACCCGGATCACCAACAACGTCCGCCGGTTCTATCGCTCGACGCGACCATCGAGCGAGGGCGCGTGGTCGACGCCGCTGCAGCTCTCCGATCTCGCGACCGCGCAGCAGGCCGGCGGTCCGGCACTCGCCGGCGACGACACGCTCTACTTCCACGCTCAGCACGGCCCGTTCCAGCTGTTCACCGCCGCGCCCGCTGGCCCGGGCTACCACCAACCGGAGACGATCCAGGATCTCGGTACCGGCCTCGCGGACACGCAGCCGCACGTCGACGCTTCCGCGACACACCTCGTGTTCGTACGGCAGGGCCGGATCGTCGAAGCCACGCGGTAGGGTTCGTCGAATCGCTGCCCGCCCGATAGTGTCGGAGCCCGCGCGACGAAACCCGGCATCGAGCTCGATCACGTCGACGCGGTGGATGGTGCTCGTCGACGAGGCCTTCCGACAACGCGGCCGCTACGATTGCCAGAAGCACGCCATCACGATCGTGAACCGACCGGCGAGCGACGACATCGTGGGGTCAGCAACCGAACCGCGGGCCGTCGTCGGGCTCTGCTTGTTGCCGCAGGGTCCACCGCGACCACTCGCTGTCCGCGACATCGGAGATCCTCAGGCTGACGACCTCGGCGATCGGATGACGCTCGTGCAGCGCGCGCAGCCAGTAGTCGGCCTGCTCGTCGGCATACGCGCCGCCGACATCGCTGCAGTAGACCGTGACCGCGAAGAACGCACCGTCTCGTGCGATGTCGCCGTCGAACCCGGCCAGGTAGACCTCCTCGAGGTACGCGCACGCCTCCGCCACCGCGGATGGATTCACGAGTCGCACGCGGTAGACGAGGCTGGTCTCCGCGTCGGTGGCTCCGTGACCGTGGAACCGGAATGGGAACTTCCCGGCGTCCTCCGGCGCTGGCTGCGCGGGGACCTTCACCTCGGTGCGGACGAGCGCGCGGTCCTCGGCCGTCGGGCCGCGGGGCTCCATGTCGTAGCGAGAGATGTCGGGCTTGAGGTGGCGGTTCTCGAACGGCTCGACGATGGTCCCGTCGGGCGCGACGATGCCGTGGAGGTAGACATCGGGCTCCTGCTTGATGACGAAGATGCCGCCGCGCTTCTCCATGCCGTTCGCGAGCAGGTACGTCGGCGGGAGCACCCACGCGCCCGAGCGATCGATCATGCCGGAACGCGCGCCGACCTCGGGGATCCAGATGCTCGCGGTCGCGTGGTCACCGAAGAACTTCCCGGCGTCTGCGAACTTCGGTTCGATCACGAGCTCGCCGGTCGCGATGTCGCGATAGCCCCATTTGGCATCCCAGGCGTGAAATCCCTCGGTCCGGACCGCGAACAGACCGTCCGAACCCTGGTCGCGGTGCAGGAACGCCACCGCACCGCGACGATCGATATAGGCATGGGTGCCATTCGCGAGCACGACCTGTGCGAAGTGATGGTCGAAGCCGCTGGCCTCGACGAACTGCGGCTCGATCACCATCGTGCCCGTGCGATCGATGTAGCCCCACTTGCCGCCCACCATCACCGCGGCGAGACCGTGGGAGAACTTCCAGCTTTGCTCGTACCGCGGCTCGATCACCCATTCGCCGTCGCGCTGGTAGCCGACGCGCAGCACCGTCTTCGCGTTCGGCCTCGCCGTGGGCCTCGTGGTCGGCGTGGCCTTCTGCTTCGACGAGGGCTTCGCCTTCGGCGAGGGCTTCGCCTTCGGCGTGGGCTTCGCCTTCGGCGTGGGCTTCGTGGTCGGCGAGGGCTTCGTGGTCGGCGAGGGCTTCGCGTTCGGTGTGGGCTTCGCCTTCGTCGAGGGCTTCGGGTTCGGTTTCGGCGTGGGTTTTGGCTTCTTCGACGCGCGTCCCTTTCCGGCCATCGCGACGATACTGCCTCGAAACGCCGGCTCGCGCAGCGCCCCCGGCTGGCGCAGCGCCCCCGGCTGATCACCACTGCCGGCGCCGATTCACGCCGCGACGTGGTGCGCGGATCTCGCCGAGTGCGAACAGCGCGGCAGGGTGGTCGCGGTTGAAGAAGCCGCGAGGCGTATCCGGGTCAGCCGAATGTCGATCAGTCACCGCCGCGGTAGCAGCTCCGGCGGCTCGGTGCCACGAGGCCGCGGGGTGCGGCGCTCTCGGGCCGGCTCGGCGGGGAGGACGTGCAGGTCGCGTTGCGGGAACGGGATCTCGATCGAGTGGGAGGCGAACGCCTCGGAGATCGCGAAGTGCAGCGCTGACATCGCCTCGTCGTCATCGTCGGCGTTCGCGATCCACACGACGAGGGCGAGATCGATGCTCGAGTCGCCGAAGCCTTGATGACGCACCTCGGGGGCAGGCGTCTCGAGCACGAGGGCCTCGCGGGCAGCGACCTGGAGCAGCACGCGGCTCGCCAGGCCGAGGTCGGTACCGTAGGAGACGCGCACCGGCACCCAGATGCGAAGACTCGCCGACGGGCTCGTGTAGTTGGTGACGCGCTTCGACACCAGCTCGGCGTTCGGGATCAGATACGTGAGGCCATCCCGGGTGGTCAGCTTGGTGGCGCGCAGCCCGATGTCCTCGATCGTACCCTTGCGATCATCGACCTCGACGAAGTCGCCGATCCGCAACGGCCGCTCGACGAGCAGGATCAGCCCGGAGATGAAGTTCTCGGCCACCTTCTGGAGGCCGAAGCCGATGCCGACGAGGAGCACCGCGAGCACGGCAAGCACGGCGTTCATGTCCATCCCGATCGTGGTCAGCGCCACCAGCGCGCCGACCATCACCGCGACCCAGCGAAGGATCTTGGTGACCGCGAACCCGACGCTGGCGTCGACGGAGCGCCTCGCGAACAGGCGCTCGAGGCTGCGGGACAGGATGCCCGCGACCAGCCGAGCGGCGACCACGATCACGATCGCGGTGATCAGGGAAAGGGCGGTGATCTGCGTCCCCGAGATCTCGAGAAACGGCGTGCGAAGGAGGCCGAGGGCGTCGTCGACCATGACGTCACTCGGTCCACGAATCGCACCAACCCCACACCACGAACAGGACCACGCCTGGCGGCCACTTGCCGGGCGGGCTCGCGCGGCGCGCGGCGCACTTCAACACCGCCGAGCGCCTTCGCACAGTCGCTGTCACTGGAGCAAGAATCGGAATCCGAGGACGAGGCCATACGAGACCCCTCCGATCGTCCAAGTCTCTGCCATCGGTTGCGAGCAACCCAGTCCGCAATAGACCACTTGTCGATCGACCTCGTAGTCTGGGACTCCGTCGACGCGCGCTCCGACAATCGCTTCCAGCGCCGGCGACAGCGCGAACGCGACGCTCAGCTGCGCCGCCGGCAACGGACTCCAGAACGACAGCGACGCCGTGCCCGGTTGCATCCTGCGTTGCACGTCGCTCGCACCGATCCGCTGTACACCGAGCTCGACGCCGATCTCGGTGTCGACCCGTCGATGAACACGCGGCAGTTCCCACGCCGCGGTTCCACCGAAGGACAGCGAGCGATAGCCGGTCTCGTTTCCGATCCGCACCCCACCCACGGCACCGACACGCAGCCGACCGAGACGCTTGCGAGCACCTGCCGACATGGCGACGGTCATCGCGGGATCCGGTGCCACCGCGACCGCTCTCGCGGCGCCGAGGTCATTCGGACCAGCCATCCCCTGCAGATGAATGTCGGCGAACGTGACGCTCGTCGTCGCTTCGCTCGGTTGCTCCGGTGGCGTGCAGCGTTCGAAGTGCAACTCGTCACCCCGCAGCGTGCCGGTGTTGCGCTCGCCCTTCTCGTTCCACCCGACGAAGCAACCTTGCGGTTCACCACGGTGATATCGACCGACCAGACGCGGCGCCCCGTCGGGATACCAGAAGCTCCACAGTCCCTCCGGAACCGATCGCGCCCCGAGGTTCACGTACTCGCCACGGGACGCGAGCTGTCCATTCGGATGCCAGCTCGAATACGGCCCCTCGATTCCGCCGGGCATACCACCCGGCTTGACCACCATCCCGATCTTTCCGTCGAACGCTCGTCCTGAAGTTGGGATGTTCGCCGATGCACCGTCCGTCGTCTCGCACCACTCCGCGCGGCCCTCCGTGTGCTGTGCGGTCCTCGGTTTCGAACCCACCGGACACGTGGTCGTGGCCGTCGCACACGCCGAGATCTACAGGTCTTCGAAACGGCGGGCCGTGCTGCGCGCTGACGCGTGATGTCCCGGCGCCGCGGCGCATCGCAAATGCGACACGTCCCAACCCACGCGACATTGGTGTCGACGAGTGCGGTTTCGTGAAGACGGCCGATCACTCTCCATGTTCACGGTGGGCGAAAGCCGATGTTGTCGGATGTAGTGCGGTAGTAGGCGCGCGTATCGATCGTCTAGAGTTCTTCACATGAGCAACGCGCGAGCCTCGCGATTCACGTCATTGCTCGTCGCGTGGTGCGCGTGTGGCGGCGGCGCGAAGCCGCCGATGTATCAGCTCACGCACTCCGAAGCCTCGATTCGCGGCGCCGAGGAAGTTGGCGCTCCAGCTGTCCCCACGGCCGCGTTGCACCTCAAGCTCGCGCGCGACCAGCTGACTGCCGCGAAGCAGTTGATCGCGGAGCACGTCGACTACGACAAAGCGAAGCTGCTGCTCCGCCGCGCGGAGGCAGATGCCGAGCTCGCGATCACGCTGACAAAGGAGGCGCAGGCCCGCGCAGAAGCAACCGAGTCCAAGCGGCGGATCGAGCGGTTGAGGAAGGAGACCGAGTAGCCATGTCACCACCGCACCTGATGCTGCTCGGGGCAGCGTTCGCGATCGGAGGTTGTGCCGTGGCGGCGCCATCACGCGAGCTCGTCGACGCGCGCGCGGCATACCGGGAAGCGGCAAACGGTCCGGCCCAGAAGCTGGTACCCGACAAGCTCCTCGCGGCGCAGCAGGAGCTCGAGTTCGCCGCGTCGCCCAAACACGACCCCGAGCTCGCACGAACGCTGGCCTACATCGCGCATCGGCACGTGCTGGCCGCCGTGGCTAGCGCCGGCCTCGTCGCAGCACAGAACGAGAAGACGACCGCCGATCGCGATTACAAGGAGCTGCTCGAGCTGTCCGTCAAGCGATCGCGAGAGAAGCTCGGGCTCACGCAGAAGATCCTCGCGACGACCCAGGCCGAGCTCGAAGCGCAGGAGCGCGAGTTGCGCGAGAAGCGCTCGAAGCTGAAGCAGAAGGAGGGCGAGCTCGAGAAGGAGAAGCTCGCTCGGGCGGACGCAGAGGCGCGCTTGCAGGGCGTCATCAAGTCGCTCGAACAGGTCGCGAGCGTCAAGGAGGATGCCCGCGGCACGATCATCACCCTGTCGGCCGCCGTGCTGTTCAAGGCCAAGGACAGCGTGCTCCTGCCGTATGCGGAGACCAAGCTGCGCAAGCTCGCCGAGGTCCTCGACACGTACGACAAGGGCCGCAGCATCGTCGTCGCGGCGCACACGGACTCGATCGGCGCGGCGAGCGTGAATCGCAAGCTGTCGCTCGAGCGCGCCGAATCGATCCGCTCTTTCCTGGTGCAGCTCGGCATCGCGGCCGAGCGCATCCAGGCCGTCGGCAACGGCGAGGATGAGCCGATCGCCGACAACAAGAGTCCCGATGGTCGCGTGATCAACAATCGTGTCGAAGTGATCGTCGAGACCGCGGACGACTGAGGCGCCCGGACTCGCGGCCGCATCAACCGTGGCCAGCAGCATCGTCGCCTGACTCGAAGAGCGGGCGAACGTTCAGGCCGGCTGCCACCGGGCCGCGGCAAGCGCGTCACCGCTGACCAGCGCGTAGGCGTATGTCGCGGTCCGCTGCGCGGGATCGAACCGCTCGAACAACCCGCCGGTCTCGCCGCGGTAGCGCTGCAGACTGTAGCCGAGACTCTCGACGATCCAGTCGCTCGGGCACCGGTGGCGCAACGCGAAGCTCATCACGGCGGGCACGTAGTAGTGGATGCCCTGCGCGTCGAGATATGGCAGCGCCCACTGGTTCTCGAGGAGGTGCGTCTCCGGCAAGTCCTGCCAGCGCCCGAGGTGATCGCGCGACCGATCGCAGGTCTCGTAGTTGTCGGCGGCCTCGGCCTGATGGATCGTCAAGTGGTCGGCGTCGGGGACCGGTACGCCATCGAACACGCGGTCGATCCACGCGAGCGTTGTCTCGAACACGCGCTCGCGATGAAGCTCGAAGATCGGCGACAGGTCGGGCGGGGTAGGGTTCTCGAGATCGAACAGCGCGATCAGCTGGCTGATCGGCCGCCCGAAGACCGGCAGCAAATCTCGCGGCGTCGGTGGATCGGCGAGCCGCTCCAGCGTGCGGATCCACGTATAGGTCTCGGGATCGTTGGTCCCCAGGTGCTCGGCCCAGGTCGCGATCCAATCGTCCGCCTGCAAGCGGACGAGCTCGCGATCGTCGCGGTCGCCGCGGTGCTCGAGCACGAGAAGCTGGCCGCGGTCGTCGCCACGCTCCGTCAGCTGATCCGCATAGACGAGCCAGCTGTCCCAGTCGTCGGGAAGCGTCGCGAGGTGCGCGAGCAAGTCAGTCACGACGGTAGTCACGATACCTCGGTCATCCGATCGGCGAGTAGTGCCTCGAACCAGTCGACGCGCTCCGCGAATGCGGCTCGCGATCAGCGATACGCCTGCTCGCCGTCGCGAAACGCGTGGACGAGCCTGGCACCGGCGACGAGCTGCGCGCGAGCGACTTCGCCGTCGAGCCAGCGCAAGGTCGCGCGTCCATCCCTGCACGTGAGCTGGCAGCGCCCGACCACGTCGAGCAGCCCTCGCGTGACGCTCGCGGGCAGGTCGGTCAGCTCGGTGTCGGCATCGATCTCGAGGGTCACCGCCGGGCGCTCCGGGGAGACGTCGCACGAGATCTCGGTCGCCACCCGAACGTCACGTATGCCGAGCTCGGCGAGCTCGCTGAAGAGGTCGCGCGAACGCATCGGCTGGCTCGCCGGCTCGACCGCGAGCGATCGAATCTTGCGGATGCCCTGCGCGTCGAGCACGTTGGATGGATCGAGGTGCTCGAGTGGGGTCTGCTCGAGGTAGTCGATCGCGGCGTCGTCGAGGATGTAGCCATTCAGATCTCTGCCGATGACCTGGATGATCTGGTCCTTGAAGACTTCACGCTGCGTGAACAGCTCTTCCAGCTCGAGCTGCTTCGCGACCGTCTTGATCGCCTCGGAGAACTTCGCCGAGAACAGCTCCTCGAGCGTTCGTGGATCGGTCGCGCGTTCGCAACCGATCGAATCGGCCACGCGCAGCACGTCGTCGATCGTCTTGTTGACCCGGATGAAGAAGTTGACCGTCAGGTCTGCGCGCAGGCCATCGGCGCAGATCACGCCTTCCTTGCCGCGCCGATCGATCACCACCTGCTTGACGGCGAGGTCGATCTCGTCGGCGCGTTGCACGATCGGAAGCACGAGTGCACCGGTGAACGACACCGTTCGATCGCGCCCCCGGTTGATCACGAGCGCGCGCCCCGGTGGCACCGAACGGTAGTTCAGCTTCGCGATCAGCGCGACCGCCAGCATCAACACCACCATGGCTCCGGCGACGACGGCGATCATGACACCCACGCGCGTAGCATAACGCCGGCGAACGGATGCGGACCCGATCCCGGCCCGGTCCTACGGGCAGACTTCGGTCACCGCGCGCGGCGTCGCCGCCCCCTTGCCGATCGCACACCAGCTCGGCGCCGCTTCCGGCATCTGCTCCTGATAGATCGATTCGCCTGCCGGCGCCCAGTACGGGTGATCGAGCACGAACCGCCAGATCAGGTCGAAGCTCGGGGCCTCGAGCGGTTCGAACGGCGGCAGATCGTGGCCGCAGTTGTGGACGCACTCCACGATCAGATGGCCGTCGGCTTCGAGCCCCGTCTCGAGCTCGAGCGATGCGTCGTCGAACTGCTCGAGCGGAATGTTCTCCGGATAGAAGTCATCGGGACCGCCCCACAACACCAGCGCGGGCAGCTTGCGCGTCGCCGGTGTCCACGGCCGCGCCATGCCTCCAACCCCACCGCTGATCGACGCGAACGACGCGAGCCGCTCCGAACGACGCGACGCCAGCTGCGCCGTCATCAGCGCTCCAGCACTGACGCCGATCGACGACACGCAATTGTTGTCGATCGGCAGCGCCGCCGCGACGCACGCGAGCATGTCGTCGAAGAACTGCATCTCCTCGTCCATCCGCAAATCCGGCTGCGACGTCCCGAATGGCCAGCGAAACAGGATGTCGCCCTTGGCCTCCGGGACCACCGCGATGAAGCGTTGCTCGTCGACCGCATTCTGTAGCGACAGCTTCTCGTAGACGTCGCTCGCTTCGCCGCCGAGCCAGTGCCAGATGAAGACGACCGGGAGCTGCTCGCCCGGCGCGATCGTCGCGGGCTGCACGATCATCAGCTCGCGGTCTTCCCCCGACGATCGCAGGCTCGTGATCCCCGGCGCAGCCGCGATCGTCGGGCAAGCCCCTTCATAGACCGGCGGCGGCGGCGCGACCGGTGCGCCCATCGGCGGGGCACCACAGCGAGTCAGTAGACTCGGTGGTTGCGGATCGGGATCCGTCGGGTCGACCGGATCGATCGATGCGTCGAGTTCCGTCGACGGAGGTGGTTGCGAACCCCCACTGCAGGCCACCAGCAAGACCAACGCGAACCTCATCGCGGCGGACCATCGCGCACGTTCGTGCACGACTACAACCGAAAACGTCGCGCCTACGACAGTCCGTGGCGCGAACGCGTCCGTGGGGTGACGCGCCTATCGCGGAGCGACCGTGAATCGCACGCGGACACCGCCGGCATCCCGAGCACCCCGACGCGCACCGACGGACCGCGCGACCGAGGTGCCGGTTCGTCGAGATTGCGCGGCTCGCGAATCCCGAGCTCGAAGCTCGTGGAATCCAGGTCCGCGCAACCACGACTGTCAACGGACTTACTCGGTGCCAACGCATCGATCGAGTCACGTTGCATCGCTGCAGCGCCGTAGCGACTAGAAGCGGACCCGGGACGCGGGCGTCGATCGCGTGCCGCTGCAAACCCCGAAGTTGCCGGGCAGGACCTCGTCGCAGAGCTGCGCCGTGAAGCACCCGTCCTCGGTCGGCGCGAAGTCCTGCGAGCCGCCCGACAGCACGCCGTGGACCTCGAACGTCACCGGATCGAGCAGCGCCGAGCCGGAGTTGCCCTGAAACGCGTCGTGGTCGGAGAGAAACACGTCGCCGAGCTCGGGTTCGACGACGCGGCCCATCGCGAGCTTGCTCGGCATGCCGAGCGGATTGCCGATCATCAACAACGACTGGTCGATCGCGACCTCGTTCGACGCGAGCGGCAGCGGGTCGCGATCGAGCACGTCGCGATCGAGGCGGACGAGCGCCCAGTCGTCGCGCGTGTCGGGGAGCTCGATCGCGCGACACCCGTAGGCATCCGATGCTTCGACGAGCGTCGGATCGTCACCGGCACGCTCGTGCGCGAAACCGAACACCACACGGAGCTTGCCGCACAGCTCGTCGAGCGGGATGCCGAGCTGGACGCAATGCGCCGCCGTCAGGAACGTGTCGGATGCGATGAGCGAACCGGAGCAGAACGAGCGATGCGGCTCGTCCGCGAAGCGCTCGCCGGGGCACAGCGGCCGACCGGCCTGCTCGAACAGCTCGCGCACGGTCGCGCCGCGCAGTCGCACCGCATCGCCTTCGGCGCCCACGTTGCCGGCGAACACGAGCGACCCCGTCGACCGCAGCGCGCGGCGATGGGCCTCCGGAACCTCGGGATCGAACGGATCCTTGCGATCGTCGGTCCCGAACACATCGCAGCGCCCCTCGCTGCAGTCGAGCTCGGGCGGAGGCTCGTTCACCGCGCAACCCGACAGAGCAGCCGACAGAGCAGCCGATCCAGCCAGCAGCACTCGTGCGATCATCGCGATCCGGTTCCGACGCAAGATCAGCGCCGCCGCAAGTTGTCTTCCTCACACGACGGCAAGCGGAGCAGCCGGCCACGTAGCTGGTCGTGGGAGTCCCCCACCCGAATCGCGAAACGCTCGCGATGTGCAAGGCCGTGCGCGGATCGAGATCCGTCGACAGTCGGACGCTTCGGCGGGTGCGATCGTCCCGTTCAACCTCTCGGGCACCGCTCGACGATCACGGGCGGACAGTTACAAGGCGGTAGCTTCGGACCGATCACCGGGTCGTGGTTCCTCGACGGCGGCAGGATGTACGGATTCTCGCGGCGACGCGGAACTGGGTCGATGTCTGTCGGGACGTACGGATTTTCGCGCGACACGCTGGGCCGTCGTGCGTCCGGTACGTCGGGCCGTGTCGGCCTCGCGGGCCCGTACGGATTTGGTTTCGGGTCAGCCGCGACGCTGCTCGTCAGCGCCGGAATCATCAGCGCCAGAATCAGGAGCGCACATCGCATCACCTATCCATACGGACGAGGTCTGCGGGGGACGTCGCACGATCGAGACACACGAATCGACCAGGCGCCCGGCCTCGAGCTCACTTCACCAAGATCTCGGTCTTCACCGAATTCGCGATGAAGCAGTCCTCGTGTGCCGCGTGATGCAGCCCCTCGAGCTCCTCGGCAGTTGGGGCCTTGTCGATCCACTCGATCTCGGGATCGAGCGTGACCTTGCTGACCCATGCCTTGCCGCGGTCGTTCTTCGTCATGGTCCCGACAGCGACATCCACATAACTCGCGATCGCGAAACCTCGCCGCGACGCCACCCACAAGAACGTCAGCATGTGGCAACTCGAGATCGAGGCGACAAACGCCTCCTCGGGATCGACGCTCGCGGGAGCCGACCGGCAACTTCTTCGTTCTCACCTCGAGTCAGGTCGTCGAGGTGAAGTGCGATCGCTCGTTGATGAATACCGAGCAGCTCTCGGAGCAAGACATCGTCTTGCCCTCGCGCAGCAGACGCGGCGGTGACGGTGTGCGGTTGTGGCCGGGGACCTGCGCGCGCAGGAGCATATCCGGGATTGTCGGCGCGATACTCGGCTCGGCGTTGGCTAAAGCCCGGCCATCATCAGCCTGGTCATGCAGTCGGTGTACTTGGTCATGATATCGGCCGCCTTGTTCGCTAGCTGAGGATCGGGCTTCTCCTCTCGGTTGCTGCCGGCCGTCTTCGCCATCTCGGTGCCCCACTTCGTCATCGACTCGTTGACCTTGTCCGCGCACGCCTTGTCGACACAGCGGCACATGTTTCGCTGGAAGCGCTCCATCGTCGCTACAGCCGACTTCGCAGCGGATTGCTGATCCCAGGGATCCTCATCGGACAGCACGACATCGTCAGGCGAACCACCTTCTTCGACTGTTTCGATCTCGAGCGAATCTCCAACCACCTTGCCCGTGATGGTTTCGAGCGTGGATTCGGTGAACGTTTCTTTCCTCAACGCGATCAGCGCGCTCGCCGCGACCGGGAGCTCGGTCATCCCCGAGATCGGCTTGTCGACACGCACGACCCACAGCCCTTCGTCTTCACGCACGATCTGGCCGACGGGGGCATGGCCGCGCAGTCGAACCCGCATGCCGATCGTAGGAGACATCACAGCGCCATCGTCGACATCCCGGGTCACCGAGCGCTCGCGTAGGCGGTGCACCGTGACGCGGCCCGGCGCCTTGACCTTCAAGCCGAAGACGACCGACTCGCCACCGAGCCGGAACGCCTTGCCCTGCTTGACCGTGGAGAGCGGACGGAGCTCGCCGCCCGTGAACGCGAAGACGCGGGCATCGACCTCCTTCGCCGCCGAATCGTGGCTTTGAAGGAGCAGCACACCGTCGATCGCGCCACCCTCGATGCGCTGGTAGCTCGCGTGCACCCGCGGGGTTCCTGCGAGCTCGCGGACGCGGATGAAGTTCTTGCTCAGGAAGTCGGATCCCCGGTCAGAGTCGGGATATCGCAGCGCTAGCTTCTCGGTGAAGGTTCGTGCGGCCATCGCGGCCTGGATCTGCGCGAGCGCATCGAGGGCCGCGTCGCGACCGAGGAATCCAGGATCGGCGATCGCTTGCTTCAGGGCTGGCAGCATCGGCGCCCCGGCGCGAACGATATACGCCGTCGCCTCGCGTGGTTCTTGGCTCTTGAGCCGCTGCGTCAGGTGATCGCGAGCCGCCCGGTCGTCGGCGATCGCGAGGATGGCTGCGGCTTGATCCTTGCGGCGGGTGTCGTCATCGTTCTCGAACGCCCAGCGAGCTGCGGCGAGGACGACCGACGCGAGGTCATTCGGATCCTTGGTATCGACGCCCTGATCGTATAGAGCTTGCCGCAGCTTCACGAGTTGCTTCGAGACGGTGTCGCGAACCTCCGCGTTCGTCGAGCTCTCCCACGTCGGGCTGGTCACCTCGTGAAGGACGCCATAGAGAGGTAACAGCTCCAGTTGATCGACGTCGGGTGCCTTGAGGTCGCCGAGACGAGCCACGCAGTAGAGCAACAACGCGCGTGCGTCGGTGTCGTCCGGACTCGCCTTGAGTCGGATCTTGAGCTCGGTGCGAGCGTTCGACCATTCGCCGATCGACATCAGCTCCTTGGCACGTTTCAGTTCTTCACTCTCGCCTTTGCCACAGGCAACGAACAGCAATACGAAGATTAGCCACCTGATCACGAGCACCCTCCTGCGTTCATTTGTTTTGCGATTCGCGCACCATTGGTCACGCCGGCGCGCTCGACTGCCTTCGCTCGCAACCGGTTCCACTCGGCCTCACCGGAGAACGCGATGATCAGCGAGCGAGACGCGCAGAGTTGCGCGCGGACATCCTTGCCAGTCGCGCCGCGCTCGAGCGCGCCGATCCAGTGGGAGGCGATCATCGTCGCCCAGCCCGCATCGCCACGGAGCAATGCTTTGAGCTCCGGGTCCTTCGCGAGCATCGCGCGGACGCCGATCGCGTCGCTGGCCCGCATGCGAGCCATCAGCGCATCCGCCGAGGCGGCGCGTTGCTCGGCCCGTGCTTGCTCGGCCTTGCGGCGACGCTGCGCCTCCTCGAGTGCGCCGATCAACTTCGACCCGTTCTCGACGCCGTCACATGCCGTGCGCGCAGCATCGATGCCCGTGTCCTCCGCATCGAGCGAGATCGCTTCGCGAGCTGTGGCGACGGCATCCTTGCAAGCCAGCGTCGCGCGATCCTTCGCCGATGCTTCGACCTCGACCTTGAAGCTGGCGAGGCGTTGCTCGTGCTCCGGAAGCCACTTGTCCCCGCACGTTGCCTTCGCGTGATCCCAATCGCGCTGCAACCGCGCCACCTGGCGATCGCCGGTATCGGAGGTCACGTGCTCGGCACCGACGGTGTCGACGAGGTACTGACAGGTCGCGGTCTTCTTGGCCTCGCGATCGCGGCTGATCCTCGAATCGGGGGCTGTATCGAGGCTGTTGCGTAGCGCCTCGATCTCCGCGCTCCCGAATCGCACTGGAACGATGGCGTCACCGATCGCGAGGGACAGCACCAGGCTGTGTCCTCCGAGTGCGTTGCTCGGCAATTCGAGCATCGAGAATCGCGCGACGCCGTTGGCGTTCGTCGCGCTCTCTGTTTCGAATCCGGTCACGCGATCGACGCGCGCGACGACCTTTGCGTTCGAGAGAGCCTTGCGATGGCACGAGTCCTCGGAGACCTCGGGGTTCCCGGCGTGCTCTCCGCCGTCGCGCACTTCGTCTCGCAGTCGAAACGCATCGATCAACGCAACCGTCCCGACAATCGCGCCCGTGCCGATCAGCACTGCGCCCAGGTTGCGGTAGTCGTCGGGAGTCGAGGTCGTGCCGTCGCTCTGCCGACTCATGTCGGCCAGTGATTGTGCGTTCGCGACCGAGTACGCTCCCATACCGGCCAGGAGTAGCCCGGTGACACCGGTGGTGGCTGGCCCGAATGCTTTCCCGGTCGCATCAGGGCGAAGCTCGCGGGTGACCTGCGTCGTGCGCCGATACCAGGGAGTGATCTTCGTCCGACAGGTCTCCTCGCTCTTCACCTCGACGACAACGTTCGTCCCGACGACGGACGGCGCCGAGGTCAAATAGCGGAGAGATTCCTCGACGGTAGTTACCTTGGTCGCACGCGACACGAGCGTGTCGCTGTACTCGACCTTCGTCGAGATCCGAGCGCAACCACTCGCCGCGAGCGCGACCAGCCCCAACCTCCAACCTGCTTGCATGGAACGACCCCTTTCATGTGTTCGCCGCCTACGCCTCGATCCAGTGCGTGACTCCGGCTAACTACCCGGCAGCTAACCGTATTGCGTAGACCATTCACTCTGAGGGGGGACTTCGGCCGCTCTCCTCAGAACTGTCGGCCTTTGGTGTAAGGCGAGGCTCATCTTCTCGGTCACAGCCTTCGCGAGTGCCGCCACGTGTCACGTGGTGCGACAAAAAGGGGCACGAGGCACGCGACTCATCGCGCAGCCGTCTGCGGGTCATCGGCGATGACTGAAGGCACCTTGGACCACGGCGGTGGTACGACCGAGGGTGACGGCGAAGCAGGCACCGTCACGCCGCCGTCAAACGCCCACTGGTGCTGCGCGAGTACTTGCCCTTCGCGAAGTCGGCTCCAGCGTTCAGTCGCAAGGTGATAGTCGCCTTGTACTCACCCATGCGCCGACTATTAAAGACGCGAGCGTTGGTTCCGCTACGAGCGCTTCTGTGACAACGCGCGCTGAGCGCTCGGGGCCAGCGCCGGAGAGTGCGTGAGCTTCCACATCACGGCCAACAATCGATCGAGCAGCATTCGTTCGTTCCCGTCCGCCGCGATCCAGCCCCACGCGACGCCGGCATCGAGCGCCGCCTTCACCTCGTTCGCGCTCCCCTGTGCGATCTCGTAATGGCGCCGCCGATTCCCGTTCGAGAACTTCTGGCCCTCGGCGAGGTTCAACAGCACGCTCTGCGCGGCGCGCTTCAACTGATCCGCGAGCTCGAGATCCTCGCGCTTGATCTGCACGACCAGTGGCGCGAGCGCGGTGATCAGCTCCTTCGCAATCTCATAAGCAATGAACATGTTCGTGGTCTCCTGTGGCGATCGTTTCGAGGGACCCAAGCTCCTCGGGGTCTCCGAGGACGGGCGCTCTCTCGCCTGACGCGGGCCAGCGCGCACGGAACGTGACGAGCGCGAGCGCGGCGAACGCGTTCGTCGAGACGATCAACCACGTGGCGGTCGCGCGCGCGGCCAACAGCGCCACGGCGCTCGGCGCGTTCCGATGCGCGCGGGACCGCAAAGGCGAGAGCGCCCGGCCGAGGTCCGAGAGCCACCAGCGAGAAGTGACACGGGATCGAGCCGCGAGACGAAACGTCGTTCACGGCGCTGGCCGGGCGTCCGATGCCTTTCCGATCCCACCTTCGCAGAACCGCGCGCAAGAACGCCGAGAATCAAGTGCGGCCGGCAAACGGATGCGGACCCCCCGAACCTTCAGCCCGACTGCAGAGAGTTTCGCCGCGCCACGTGCCCACACCGGTATACCCCGACGGCAAACAGGCCAGCGCGGTCATCGGCGACGATCACGACGACGGCTGCCACTGACCCCAATCGGCTCGGCATCAGCCATCGCCGCTGTCGGCGCCGTCCGCTCTCGGGTTCGGAGGTGCCGCCGGAGCTGGTGCCGTCGCTGGTGTCGACGACGGCGTAGCGCGCGCTACCGCTGCTGCGGGTTGGATCTCGGTCCCGCCTCGACGCCAACCGCCGGTCTGCTGAGCGCCCGGCATGTGCCGCGGCTGGATGGTTCGCGTCTGCCGCGCGATCTGGTGCGGCAGGATGTAGAGCTGCTGCAGCACCAGCTCGACGAACCCGACGAGGCTGGTCACGTCGTCGGCGGAGACCGCGCGTGTGTGCGCCGCATCGTTCCCGATGAGGCGGACGTGCTGCGCTGCCACCTTGACCTGCTGCGACAGCGTCGCGGGCGGG
>JAEYYY010000693.1 GCA_023430775.1 Pseudomonadota bacterium | reverse complement strand
ATCCCCGGGCGGGTGCACGCGCGATCTGCGGGCGGCCGACGCGCCGGGGCTGGCCGACGTGCTCGGCAGCCGCGAGCCCGAGCGGCGCCATCGCGCGGCCGTGATCGTCGATGCCGGCGTCGCCGCGGCGTGGCCGGAGCTGTTGCGATCGCTCGAGGCCTACGCCGCACGCCACGCCGCCCGGCTCGATCTCGCCGCGGTGTGGACCGTGCCCGGTGGTGAAGCGGCGAAGACCGCGCAGGTGCTCGACGACATCGTGCGGCGCCTCGCCGAGCTCGCGATCGATCGCCACTCGTTCGTGATCGCGATCGGCGGCGGTGCCGTGCTCGATGTCGCCGGGTACGCCGCCGCGGTGGTGCATCGCGGCGTCCGGCTCGTTCGCGTGCCGACCACCGTGCTGGCGCAGAACGATGCCGGTGTCGGCGTCAAGAACGGCATCAACGCGTTCAACGCGAAGAACTTCCTCGGTGCGTTCGCCGCGCCGTTCGCCGTGATCGACGACAGCCGGTTTCTGACCACGCTCGATCCGCGCGATCGCGCCGCGGGCATGGCCGAAGCCGTCAAGGTCGCCGCGATCCGCGATCCGGTGTTCTTCGACTGGCTCGTCGATCACGCGAACCAGCTGGCCGCGTTCGAGCTGACGGCCGTCGAGCGCATGGTGCGTCGCTGCGCCGAGCTTCATCTCGCGCACATCGCCGGCGGCGGCGATCCGTTCGAGACCGGCAACGCGAGGCCGCTCGACTTCGGGCACTGGTCGGCGCACAAGCTCGAGGTGCTCACCGACCACGCGCTCCGTCACGGCGAGGCGGTGGCGATCGGCATGGCGCTCGACGCGCGGTACTCGGTCGAGGCCGGGATGCTCGACGAGGCAGCGTTCGCGACGTTCGTCACCCTGCTGCGCGCGCTGCGCCTGCCGACGTGGGACGACAAGCTCCTCGACCCCGCGCTGCTCGGTGGCCTCGACGAATTTCGCCAGCACCTCGGCGGCGAGCTGACGATCACGCTGCTCGCCGGCATCGGCAACGGCGTCGACCATCGCGCCGTCGATACCGCGCTGGTCCGGCGATCGATCGAATGGCTGCGAGGCGCGCAGGCGTGAGGGTCAAGAGCTCGCACCTGACGTACTGCACGAACATCCATCCCGGCGAGTCGTGGGACGAGGTCCGGCACAACCTCGAACAGCACGTCGTCGCGGTCAAGCAGCGTGTCTGTCCCGAGGAGCCGTTCGGTGTCGGCCTGCGGCTGTCCGAGCGCGCCGCGAGCGAGCTCGATCCGATCGCCTTGCGGCGCTGGCTCGACGACCGCGGCCTCTACGTGTTCACGATCAACGGCTTTCCGTACGGCCCGTTCCACGGCACGCCGGTCAAGGAGCAGGTCTATCGCCCCGACTGGCACGAGCCCGAGCGCGTCGCGTACACCGATCGGCTCGCCGACATCCTCGTCGAGCTGGTCCCCGACGGCGTCACCGGCACGATCAGCACGGTGCCCGGATGCTTTCAGGATCGCGGCGGTGATCCGACGGTGATCGTCGACAATCTCGCACGCTGCGCCGCCCACCTCGCGACGCTCGAGCACCGCACCGGCAAGCAGCTGATGATCGCGCTCGAGCCCGAGCCCTGCTGCGTGATCGAGACGCTCGCGCAAGCGGTGGCGTTCTTCGAGGACCACGCGCTCGACCGCCGCTACCTCGGCATCTGTCTCGATGCCTGTCATGCCGCGGTCGAGTTCGAGCAGCTCGATTCGGCGCTCGCCGCGATCCGCGCCGCCAACATCACGATCGCGAAGGTCCAGCTCGGCTGCGGCCTGCGGGTGGCTCCCGTCGACGATGCCGCCCGCGCCGAGCTCGCCCGATTTGCCGAGGGTGTCTACCTCCATCAAGTGGTCGGGCGCCGAGGCGGCGAGCTGGTGCGCTTCGTCGATCTCCCGCAGGCGCTCGCCGACCCGCGCGAGCTCGACGAGTGGCGCGTCCACTTTCACGTCCCGGTGTTTCGCTCGTCCTTCGGGGTGCTCGGTAGTACGCAGCGCGAGCTCGGTGCGCTGCTCGCCGAGCATCGCCGCAGCAGCATCTCTGCACACCTCGAGGTCGAGACCTACACCTGGGACGTGCTGCCGGAGGAGTTTCGCGCCGAGCCGATCGTCGATGCCGTCACGCGCGAGCTGCGCTGGGTGCTCGCCCAGCTCTGATCAGCAGGCCGCGGCCACGGCCTGGCGGCGCCGAGCGTCCGCGAGGAACGAGATCAGACGGTGCCGGCGATCCCGCGACAGCCGCGCGAACTGCTGCGCGAGCACGTCGTCGGTTGCAGCGAGCTCGAGCCGGCGCTGGAGGGCGCGCGCTTCGATCACCGTCAGCGTGCCGAGCAAGGTCGCGAGCTCGTGCTCCTTGCGCCGATATCCGCTCTCGATGGTCTCGCCGATTCGCAAGCCGCCGGTCAGGATCCGCACCATCGCGGTTTCGACACCGGCGGTCACCGAGGGAAGCTGGCTCGGTGTCAGCTCGAGCTTCGTGATCGCCGGCGCCGACGCACGGGCGAGCTCGGGCCTGGGTGGCTCGGGCGCGCGAGGCTCGGGCGCGCTCTCGTCGGGCGGGGTCAGGTTGCCGAGCTCGAGCCACTCGGCCTGCCCTGCCTGGTGCAGGGTGGCCTGATCGATCGCTTGCTTGCCACCTGTCATCGCGCGATACGCCGCGCGAACCACCGCGTTCTTGATGTGGCCGCCGGTCATCTTGAACGTGCGGCCCAGCGCTGCAAAGTCGACATCCGCTGCGAGCGGAGCCGCCGCCGGTACCATCGTGCGCCACAGGCGCGCGCGCTCGTCGGCATCGGGCTCGGGGAACTCGATGCGGAACGCGATGCGGCGCAAGAAGGCGCGATCGATCGCCGAGGCGGCGTTGGTGGTCAGCATCACCACGCCGTCGTGCGTCTCGAGCCGCTGGAGGAGGAAGTTGACCTCGAGGTTCGCGAACTTGTCGTTGCTGTTCTTGACCTCGGTACGCTTCGAGAACAGCGAGTCCGCCTCGTCGAAGAGCAGGATCGCCTTGCAGCGGCTGGCCTCGTCGAACACGCGGGCGAGGTTCTTCTCGGTCTCGCCGATGAACTTCGAGACCACCTTCGAGAGATCGACGCGAAACACTTCGAGCCCGAGCTCCTTGCCCATCACCGTGGCGACCATCGTCTTGCCGGTGCCCGGCGCGCCCGACAGCAGCGCGCTGATCGCACGGCCGTACGGCAACTTCGACTCGAAGCCCCAGTCGACCAGCACGCGGTCACGAAGCCGCACTGCCTCGATCAGCTCGCGCACCTTCGAGGCCACATCCTCGCGCAGCACGACGTCCGACCACGACAGCCTGGTCGACACCAGCTCGGCGACGTCACCGAGCCGATGCGACAGCCGCCCGCGCGCTGCTGCCAGCGCATCTGCAGTGGTGATCTGCCGATTCTCCAGCTCGGCGTCGGCGCGCACGCACGCCGCCGCTGCGATGATGTCACCGGGAGGAAGCGGGTAGCGCCGCGGCACGTCGGCGAGGTCGACGTCGCCGAGCGCGGTGCGCCAGATCGCGAGCTGCGTCTCCATGGTCGGCATCGGCACCGCGATGCGACGGCATCCCTGGAGCTCGCGTGCGATCTCGCTGCCATCACGAATCGCGAGGACCGCTCCGCGCTCGACGAGGTCGAGGATCGAGCGGCGGAGACCTGGCGTCCAGGCCGCCTCGCCGTGGCGCACGCGCAGGATCAACCGCGCTTCCGACAGCACTCCCTCGCGGCGAGCCGCTGCCAGCCTGCCGAGTGGATCGTCGCTCGCAGCGATCGCGGCGACGTCACACACCAGCGCGCTGCCGCTCGTGGTGATTGCAGCGATCGCGGCGGCGACCTTGCCGATCTGCGATGGGCCTTCCACCATGATGGGGCCCGATGACGCGAGTGCGCGCACGATCCGGTCACGCGCGATGACGTCGCACGCGGCCGGCCTGTGGTGCAGGGTCGCGACACCTGCGAGCCGGCGATCGAGTGCGCGGTCGCCGCGGAAGAATTCGACGATGCGGTCGTCGATCCGGACCTCGCGTTGCTCGTGTGCGACGTGGTCGCCGATCGACAGCGAGATCAGGCCGAGCTCGACCAGCGGCGAGCCGGCAGACAGCGCCGCGCGTACGACCGTTGCGTGCTCCGCCGACTCCGAGATCAACGTGACGACATCGGCCACGGTCGGCCGATCCGGACACGACGAACGCCAGCCATCCGGCGCGTGGTCGGCGAGCTTCGCCAGGATCTCGATCGCGTCATCCGTCAGACCCGCTCGCGACAGGACCTCGTTGGGCGTCATCGAGCATCGGGAGGAGCAACCGCCGTACCCGTCCAAGCTCGCGGAATCTTGACGCTAGTGCGGCGCGTGGCCGGCGACGCTGTCGCCTGGTCGGCAACACTCCTACGGGTTGTACAGCCTGCGCGCTTCGTCGACGCTGAGCCTCTCGAGCACGAAGTTCGGCAGCGACATCAGGTCGATCGCGGGATCGACCAGGATGTGCTCGAGGTCCTCGAGCTGCGGATATGCGATCACGTCCTCCGCCTTGATGTCCATCCGGAAGATGTAGATGACGTCGTCCTCCGAGGGCACGAACTTGTTCTTGGTCGGATTCAACGCGTAGCTCAGCGCGGCATTCCTACCGCCCTCGAGGATCACCATCGTGCCCTCCCCGCCGATCGTTCCTTTCAGCTCGACGTTCTTGGGCAGGCGGACGCCGCGGTACGCGGTCGCGAAGCCAGAGGGATACTTCTTGCGAAACTTGTCTCGCAAGATCTCCGTCTGGGAGAGCTCGCGCGCCGGGGTGTCCTCGGTCTTGTCGGTGTTGTCGGTCTTGTCGGTCTGCTTGGTCTCGGTCTTCCTGGTCTGGGGCTTGTTCGGGGCCTGCGTCTTCTTCGGTGTCGGCTGGGTGGTTCGTCGGTTCGTCGGCCGTTCCTTCGGCACGACGCTCGGCGTCTCCACATCGTCGGCCTGCTTCGTCAGCTTCGCGATCCGGTCCTCGATCGCGGCGAGCACCTCCTTGAACTTCGCGACCAGATAGTCGATCGCGGCCTGCACCTTCGCCGTCGCCCGCTCGATCGCTGCACGCGTGCGGCTGATGAAGGCCTCGATGAAGCGCCGAGCGGAGTCGCTGAACCAACCGGCCGTCGCCTTGGCCTTCTCGAGGAGCTCGGCCTGCTTCGACATCGTCCAGATCGCGCGCTCGATGGCCTTCGACGCATAGCCGCTCGCACCGTCGAGGAACTCGGTGAAGATCCCCTTCGCCCGCGCGAAGTCCAGCTTGCCTGCGAGCTCGACGATCCGGTTGATCGGCAGTACCGACACACCTCGGCGCACCAGCCGACCGGCGCCCTTGATGACAGAACCGATCTCCGGAATCGCTCCGACCAGCGTGGTCGCCAGGTTGAACCACGGGTCGAACTGGTCGTAGTTGCCGTAGTAGGTGAGATCGATCAGGTTGGCCGCCAGGTCCCGCACGTCGAGCGCGGTGTCGACGCCGGGGATCAACCCGAGCAGTGCGTTGACGATCGTCTGGCCGGTGGTCGGATCCTTCTTGAAGTCACCCTTCAGGAGATCCCAGATCCACTGCAGTGCATCTCCCACGCTCGTTTCGTTGTCGCGGTCGAGCGAGGGCGTCGGCGATGTCGAGGTCGGTTGCCGAGTCGGTCGCGTGGTGCCGGCACGATCGCGCACCGCCTTCAGCAGATCCGTACCGATCTGGATGCGGTCCTTGGTGACCGGAGTGCACGTCTTCGGGATGTTCTTGTCGCGCTTGGGCAGGTACGCCCAGCCACACAGGCTGGCGAGCAGTTCCGGATCCTTGCCGTCGATGAACATCGAGAACTCCGACACCAGCAGCGCGGCGTGGTCCGGGGTCGTGGGCGTGATGATCTGGATGTAGCGGCGCAACACCTTCGAGCGCAGGGAACCGATCGAGGTGTTACCGGTCTTCACGTACTGCTGATACTCGGCCCGGACCTCCTCCTGGATCTCCGAGGTCAACGGAACCGAGAACGCCACCTTCGGGCTGCTCTTCGTCTTCGAGGTGGTCTTCGACTCGTTCTGCGACTTCGCAGCCTCGGACGTGTTCTCGTTGACCGGCGCGAAGCTGTCCTGCGCCTCCAGCTCGAGCGGTTGCTCCCGTACGGCTTCGAATCCCATCGATCCGGATCGCGAGCAACTCGCGTTCCGTCTCTCCGGCAGCCTATGCGCTCACTTGCGGCGACACCTGTCCGAGGCAGGGCATCACCTGTCGCCCGGCAGGAGACAGCTGTGCCGCGGCACGCTCGAGGTGCGCGAGCGTGATCTCGCGTCCGTCCGCGAGCTCGTGCGCGATCTGAGCCGTACGCCCCATCGCTCCGGGTGACAGCGGATAGCGCACGCACAGGTCGAAGGTGACGAGCTCCGAGGCGGCCGCCGGCAGGAGCGAGCTCCAGATTCGCTGGCGGAGTGAGACCGGCGGCAAGCCGATCCGGATCCGCCGGGCACCGCGGAGGGTGCGCACGAGCTCGCTCCCATCGCGGGTGGTGAGTACCGCGAGGCCCTCCTGAACCAGCTCGTGCGCATCCTTCCGCAGTCCGGGCGTTCTCGTTTGCAGCACGAGCACGGCGTCTTGCAGCAGCGCCTCGCGGCGGGCGAGCGCGAGCTGCTCTGCATCACAGGCGTCGAGGTCGACGATCAGGGTGGTCTTGCCGCGTTGCGCTGCCGCGGCCACGAGCACCGTGGTCTTGCCGATGCCGGCCGGTCCTTCGATCACGAGTGGGGCGTGCTGGCCGAGCTCGCGTGCGACGATCGCGACCGGTGTCGGGTCGACGGTGATCGGAGCCACCTCCCTCGACGACATCACGCCGGCCAGCCGCGGATCGGCCGCCCGCGAGCCACGCAGAAATCCGGTCACGCGCGCGTCGACGTGCACGCGGCCATCGACGATCGACAGCAGACGCTGTTCGACCAGGGGAGAGAGCTCGGCAAGAGCGACGAGCCTGGACTCGGGTGAGCGAGCGACGATCGCGACGAGCTCGGCGACGGCGGGTGGCACGGTGGCGAACGCGGCCACCATCAGCAGATCGAACGCGTGGCGAGTCGAGCCCGCGCGACGCCGGAGACCTACGAGTGGCAAGGCATCGTGCTCGCGCGCGCCGAGCACGCGTGAGTGGACGCACAGCGTGTCGGCGTCGCAGCCGGCCTGCAGCATGCGTGCGCGTTCGAGATAGTCCGAGAAATGAGCGGCAGCCCCGTAATAGCTCACGAGGGAGCTGTTGTCGCAACCCGCGGACCAGCCGACGACGACCGGAGATCCGACGGTTAGTCGGTCGGGTGGGAGTGAGCGAAGCGACGGTGTCGCCCGCAAGGAGTCAGCTCGCCACGAGGTTCTCGCCGGATCCCGGCGGCCCGCGCCGTGCAGCCGTGTCGGCCATGGGAGAAGCCGCGCTTGCGAGTCGCGACCTCGAGACGACCACCACCGAGCAAGAGGTCGAGACGAACCTCGAACCGACGCGCGAGGAGGACGATGCCGAGCTGACACCCCGAGAGCGCGCCCTCGCAGTGCTCGCGAAGGTGAACTCGGCCGAGGCGAAGCTCGCGAAGCGCGAGCTCGAGCTAGGTCGCGCGAAGTTCTCCCGGCTCGAGAAGATCTACCAGCAGTTCCTCGTCGCATATGGCTCGCCGGATACCCGCGGCAGCCGCGAGCTGTTCATCTCGTACCTCGAGAACGCGCCGCTCCAGCGCACCCGCCGGCCACTCGACCGCCGCCAGCAGGCCAAGGCGGCGACGAACGTGTTGCTCACCAATGCGACTGCCGACAGCTACCTGACGCCGATGTCGCCCGGCATGCGCGAGGCACTCGATCCGAAGACGGAGCTGACGCCCGACGAGGAAGCCAAGCTCGGAATGCTGACCCTCGCCTCCGGACGCAACGCGTTGCAAGAGCGACGCGAGCGCCAGTACCTGCTGATGACCGAGGGACGGATGATCCAGTGGATCGACGTCGAGGCGGTGTACCGCAGCCCGCGACCTCACCTCGCTGCATATCGCAGCGCCGCGCGCGATTGCGGCTACACCAACGAGGAGATCGACATGGCGACGGCCGCCCTCACGGACGCGCAGCTGTGGCGGCCTGCCAACGCCGACGAGAAGTCCGCGATGCCCGCGACGCTCGAGCTGTTCCAGCGGATGTTCGGAAAGATCAAGTACCAGTCGATGACCATCGTGATCGCGGATCTCGAGGACGCGCGCTCGGCGATCGCCATGAACCTGACCCTCGAGGAGCTGCGACAAGCTCGCGAGCACACCGGCTTCCAGGCCGACTTCCAGGGGAAGATGAAGAGCGAGGAAGTTCGCTCGGTCATCGAGCTGTATCTTCCCGGCGAGTGGCGGCCGGTGTTCGGGCCCGTGCTCGACCAGCTGGTCACCGGGAACGCGGCCGAGCGCAGCGCTGCGGCGTCACGGCTACAGGTGCTCGCGCTCGATCTCGATCCCAAGGGGGCCAAGGCACTTCGCTACACGATCGACAACCTGCGCCTGCAGTACGGCATCACCGAGCCCCGGCTCGAGTTGCTGCAGACCCAGCTCCGCATGGTGGAGGAGCCGGTCCCCGGGGAGCTCACCACGCTCTCGACTCCGCCCGACCTGCTGAATCCGATGGCCGATCGGCGTGCCGACAACCAGAAGAAGCGCGACGAGCAGACACGACAGGCGAAGGCTCGGATCGCCGAGATCGAGGCCAAGCTCGCGCAGGGAGCGCTGCGCGGAGAGGAGCTGGCGAGCGCGTACGACATGATCGCGTTCCTCTACAAGTGGCATCTCCACGATGACAAGCGAGCCGAGTCGTACACGGTTGCCGCGTTCCGGATCCGGAACCCGAACTTCGACAAGCAGGTCACCGACCTGACGATCCGTACGCCGCCGGTGGAGACACCCTCGATGAGCGGCGTCGCGCCGATCCCGCAGGAGTCGATGTACACGGTCACGACTCCCGACAAGAAGCTGCGCGCGCTCTACAGCGAGGCGATCGACACGCTCGAGGAATGCTGGGAGCTCCGGCACTGGATCGACAAGAAGAACGGCTGGCACCAGACCAGCCAGTTCTACGCCGGCTCGATCGTCGAGCTGATCGGTCCGCTCGACCTCGACGGCGTGCTCGGTGGCAAGGCAGGCGAGCTCGACGGAGCGATGAACCTCAGCGATGACGACCCGAAGAAGGAAGCCGCGGTCGCCTACGCCCTGTCGGACGTGCGCTCGATGCTGCGCAAGCTACGCCCGAACGGCAAGCGCGCGGCGAAGAACCTCGACGAGATCCGCGAGTCCGGTTACGCGATGCTCGGCAGGCTACAGACCGCCGTCAAGTTCGTTCCCGGTGTCGGCAAGTTTGTCGGTGCCGGGCTCAAGGCCGTCGAGGGCCTGTTTCGCGTCGTCAGTGGTGACTGGACTCTCGAGGAGGCCGTGGCGAAGGTCGCGATGGATCTGATCGACGCGAAGTTCGGCAGCAAGCTGACGGGCAGCGCGACCATGGTCGGCGAGGCCGTGAAGTCGTTCTTGTGGACCACGATCAAGGACTCGTCGGGAGAGATCGTCGGCGCGGTGACCAACAAGGGTCTGACGCCCGAGCAACGCGGTCACAAGATCGCCGCCGCGGTCGGCGCCGCGATGTTCAAGGCGCTGGCGGACGTCCTCGGCAAGCTCACCAGCGGAGCGCTGAAGATCAAGTACGAGGATCAAGCCGACCTCCTCAAGGAGTTTGTCGGTGTCGCGAAGTACCTCGGATTGGATCAGGCACTCTACGCGGATATCCAGAGGCTCAAGAATGCCTGGAAGGCCAAGTGAACCGCCTGGTATCGTGCCGGCGACGCTCGCATGGATGACGATCCGGTCCAGACCAAGCGCGAAGGTCAGCCGCGGCGGGCGTGGATGGCACCGACGGCCGCGTCGAGCAGCGAGCCACCGCACGAGCTCTCCGTCTCGGTCTTCGATCCGCCGGCGCAGCGGTTCGAGGAGAAGGGCGAGCTCGGCCGCGGCGGGATGGGGCGCGTCGTCGAGGCGATCGACCGAGCCCTCGGAAGGCGCGTCGCGATCAAGCAATCGCTCGCGACGTCTCCCACCGATCTCGCGCGCTTCGAGCGCGAGGCCCGGATCACCGCGCAGCTCCAGCATCCGAGCATCGTGCCGATCCTCGACGTCGGTCGCGACGACAGCGGCAAGCCGTTCTACATCATGCGCAAGATCGAGGGCGAGCCGCTCGCCACGCGGGTCGAGGCGAAGAAGACCGTCCGCGAGCGCCTCGAGCTGTTGCCGTCGCTGCTCGGTGCGATCGACGCCTGTGCGTATGCCCATGCCAAGCACGTCGTGCATCGCGACATCAAGCCGTGGAACATCCTGCTCGGTCCGTTCGGCGAGACGCTGCTCATCGACTGGGGCATCGCGCGCGAGCTCGATCGCGAGGACACCGACGAGCACGAGCTCGCGGCCGCCGACACCGCGCAGGCGCTGACCCGGCTCGGTCGCGCGTACGGCACGCCCGGGTTC
>JAEYYY010000632.1 GCA_023430775.1 Pseudomonadota bacterium | reverse complement strand
CCTGTGGACCCTCGGCCTGTTCGATCGCGCGTGGGGACCGGAGCGGGAGATCTTCGGAACGATCCGCTACATGTCGTCGGCAGCGACCAAGCGCAAGCTGAAGCTGAAGCGCTACCTCGCGCGCTGGCGCTAACACTCGCTCAGCGAACGCAGTCGTACGTCAACTCGATCATGCCGCCGTGATCGATGACCTCGAAGTCATCGATGCGGAGGGCCTCGAGGTCGTCGGCCTCGAGCAGGCCGTCCCACTTCGCCGTGGTGTGGCGGTCGCTCTGCGCGGTCAGCGCGATGTTGCCGCCATCGGCGTGATACATGCCGTACTTCTGCATCGCGCGGGCGACGACCTTGGCACCCTCGCTCGGTAGCGAATCGATCGGGTAATCGGCGCGGAGGCGGAGATGGACGCCGTACGGCGGGGCCGCGCTGCCGCCGCTGGTGTCGGTGCCGTGGGTGGCGGGGCGGACGTAGCCGCGCTTGATGCGGTTGTTCGGCAGGATGAAGCGGATCGCGTGGTTGATCTCTCCCGCTGCGACCTCGTCGGCGGTGAACAGCAGCGGCGCGATCGGGAAGCCGGCGGCATCGGCGCTCGTGCACTGATCGCCGCGCAACGTGTCGCTGTAGGTCTGCGCGGTGTTCCACACGGCGAGGCAGCCACCGCTGAACGAGCCGCTCATGTTCGCCTTCCACATCTCGTAGAGCTTCGCGTTGTTCGGATCGAACACGATCAGGTGGCAGTCACCACCGGTCGTGCACTCGTAGCCATCCTCACCCTCGAGGTTGCCGCCGGCGGGAATCGGCACCGGCACCTCGTCGCAGTCCGGATCGTAGAAGCTCGAGTTCGGCTGGAAGGTCTGCATCGGCGTGCTCGCGGTCGCGGTCAGGACCTCGATCGTGAAGTCGATCGCCATCTTGCCGGTGCCCCACCCGCCCTGCGCCTTGACCGACGCGATCATGCTCGCGCTGTCGGGAGCCACCGGCGCGTTCTCGACGATCTGATCGAAGAACATCGGCTCCGAGAAGTACGCGCCACCGGCGACCGGCGGAGGATCGGTATCGGGGTCGCCATCCGAGCCGGGTCCCGGACCCGGTGGATCCGAGCCTTCGAAGTCGGCAGGTCCACCATCGAGCGTCCCCGCGCATGCCCACAACGTGACTGTCAGGATCGTCGCCAGCGATCGGGTCATCACGTCCCGTTGTAGAGAGGTCGTCGACGGGATTCGCTGTAGGTAAGCGATTATTTTCGCGCTCTAGATGTGCGTTCACCGCGCCCACGAAGCCTTCGTACTGACGCTCAGGCATGCGAGATCAAAACGGGCACACAGTACGCGCCGCCCTCGATGAGTGGCGGCCCTTACACGCGAGCGGGACGCTGACGATCCCCTGTACAGTCGCGGCGTGAACGTGATCGAACGGCTCGTCGATTCGGGGCGCGTCCCCGAGCCTGCCTTGCGCGCCGGCATCCGAGCGATCTGCGCGCTGCGCTTGCGCCAGGAACGCCGCGGCGTCGAGGCGGAGCAAGCGCGCCATCAGGCGCTCGTCGATCAGCTGCGTCGCGCGGAGATCGCGATCGAGACCGCCGCCGCGAACGAGCAACACTACGAGGTGCCGCCGGCGTTCTTCGAGGCCGTGCTCGGTCCACACCTCAAGTACTCGAGCTGCTACTACCCGCCCGGCGTCGACACGCTCGGCGAGGCGGAGGCCGCGATGCTCGAGCTCACCGCCGAGCGCGCCGGGCTCGATGATGACCAGGACGTCCTCGATCTCGGCTGTGGCTGGGGCTCGCTGTCGCTGTGGGCGGCGGCGCGATATCCGACCAGTCGCTTCACCGCGGTGTCGAACTCGCGCACGCAGAAGACGTGGATCGAGGCCGCGGCGCGGGCGCGCGGGATCGCGAACCTGACGGTGCGAACCGCCGATGTCCGCACGCTCGATCTGGCGGCGGGCGCGTTCGACCGCGTGGTCTCGGTCGAGATGTTCGAGCACATGCGCAACTACGAGCAGCTGCTGCACCGGATCGCGCGCTGGCTACGATCCGACGGTGCGCTGTTCGTTCACGTGTTCGCGCATCGTCACTTCGCGTATCCGTTCGAGGACGCCGGCGGCTCCGACTGGATGGCACGCGAGTTCTTCACCGGCGGGCTGATGCCGTCGGCGCAGCTGTTCCACGCGTTCCAGAACGATCTCGCGATCGAACATGAATGGCACCTCGGGGGCACGCACTACGCGAGGACGGCCGAGGCCTGGTACGCGAACCTGATGGCGCGCGAGGCCGACGTGCTCGCGATCCTCGAGCAGGCGTACGGCGCCGATGCTCGCAAGCGATTCCAGCGCTGGCGGGTGTTCTTCCTCGCGTGCGCTGAGCTGTTCGGCTATCGCGACGGCCGCGAGTGGATCGTCGCGCACTACCGGTTCGCGCCGCGCTAGAGATCGTGTCTTGTCGATCACCCTGAGCAGCGCCACCGAGCACCACCGCCGGTGTACGGCCCTCGCCGCCTGCGGCCTCGATCCGGCGCTGCCAATGACGCGCGCGCCGAGCTACGCCAACGAGGTGTGGCTCGGCGACGAGCTTGTATTGCGCATCAACTTCCGCGGCGTCGGCCGGCTCGCGCGCGAGGGACGGATCGCGTCGCGGGTGCCCGCGGAGGCGCGCTATCCGGAGATCCTCGCGGTCGGCCACGACGGCGAGATCGAGTGGATGCTGACCCGCCGGCTGCCCGGCATCGATCTCGGCCGCGCCTGGCCGAGCCTGACGACGGCGCAGCGCGAGCGCGCGATCCACCAGCTTGCCGGCGCGCTCGCCGCCATCCACGCGACGCCGTGCGACGGCATCCCCGACGACATCCGGCCGCCGCACACCCTTCCGCTCGCGCCGCTGCTCGAGCTGATCGACGAGGTGATCGCACCGCACGATCGCGCGATCGCCGAGCTGGCGACCGAGTGGACGCTCGCGCGATGGCCGGCGTTCGACGACGCCGACCGCGGCCTCGTGCACGGCGATCCGCACTTCGAGAACGTGCTGTGGGACGGCGAGCGGGTGGCGGCGCTGCTCGATCTCGAGTGGTCGCGGCCCTCGTGGATCCACGCCGACCTCGAGATCCTGCTCGCGGTCGCCGAGATGCCCGCGCTGTTCGCCGCAGAGGATCGCGAGCACGCGGTGGTCGCGGCCGACTACGCCGACATCCCGCGCTGGCTGCGCGCCGCTCGCCCGGACTGGTTCGAGCACCCGCGGCTCGTCGAGCGCCTCGAGCTGCTGTTCCTGTCGCGCACGCTCGGCCACTTCGAGGACGATCCGGAAGGTGGTGCGGCGTTTCGCTGGGAGCACGTCGCCCAGGTGCTCGCCGGCGAGTCCTTCGTCAGCCGGTTGTAGTCGCGACAGATCACCACGACTTCCGCGCCAGATCCGAGAGCATGCTCGTCTGGAGGCCGAACGATTTCACGTCCTCGATCGTGGATCTGTGCGACATGACGAGCCGGCCGGCGTCGATCCCAGCATGAAACACGCCGCTGTCCTCGCCTTGCTGCTCGCCGCCTGCGGGAAGCCGACGCCCGAGAAGGCCTGCAAGCACATGCTCGACCTCGCGACCCAGGAGATCGATCGCCAGCTCGAGAACATGGAGCGGCGACATGGCGATGCGGATGCAGGCGCAGCTCGTGGTGATGAAGAAGGAGCAGCGATCGCGGCGCGATGCCGACATCGAGAAGTGCGTCCAGGCGATCGAGGTGGCCGACGTCGACACCAGCTGTCTCGCCGACGCCGACCGGCTGCACGACGCCACCGCCTGCTTCGGCAAGCTGCGCGCGACCGCGGACCAGTGAGCGCTACGGTTCTGGAAGCAGCGGCAGCGGCGCGACGCCCTCGCCGCTCCCCGCGAAGCCCGCGGTGACGAGCCGGACGATCACCTGGCGTGCGCGCTCGACCGTCTGCTTGTTGATCTTGCGGCCCTCGTCGCCTTCGGTGACGACGTAGCGGGTGACCGCCTCGAGCGCGAGGATCGTCGTGCGGACCAGCAGCGGATCGAGACGCGCGGTGTCGGGGTGCGCAGCGCGGAGCATCTCGACCAGGCGATCGTGGACCTCCATGCGGCGCGTGTGGAGCGGAGACTCCTGGCGAGAGGCCTCGCCGCCGAGCACGAAGACCAGCCGGCCGACCGTGGCGGCGTTGTCGAGGAACACGTCGATGCAGCGGACGAACTGCTCGAGCGGATCCTCGGTCGACGCGATCGCCCGCTTCCAGCGCTCGAGCAGGTTGCTGGTGCCGAACTTGTAGAGCGCGAGCGCGACGTCTTCCTTGTTGTCGAACAGCCGGTAGAACGTTCGCCGCGAGACCTTGGCCGCTTCGAGCAGGTCCTCGACGGAGGCGGCACGGAACCCCTTGGCCGCGAACACCCGCGCCGAGCCGGCGACGATCATGCCGCGCGCGACATCTTCACCTAGCTGGACGCCGGTCCGGGGCTTGCGAGCAGCCATCAGCGGTCAGTGTATCGCCGCAACCTGTCAGTTGCGTGCCGGTGTCGTGGCCCCTCGACGAATCGCCGCTCGCCAGCCGTGATTCGGCGAGGATCGGCGATGGTATATAACTTGTATACCTATGGTATATGACATGTATACCACTCACCTTCCGGGCGCTGTGGGTCGGGCTCGGGTCGGCATGCGCGGTCGGCGACGTCGCGCCCGACGACGAACCGGAGCCGCAGATCATCGAGCTGACGACGAATGCCAAGCGCCCACGCTACGCGCAGATCCGCGAGGCCGCGCGGCTGCGTGGGCTCGCCAACGGCTACCTGCTGGCCGGCATCGCGAACGACGAGACCGGGCTCGCGATGTGCTGGTCCGAGGCGACGTGGGCGTGCAAGGGGCCGAGCTCGCCGGACTGCGGAGGCGGCCCGATCATCGCGGGCTCCGCTGACGGTCCGTGCTCGGCGCAACAGGGCGGCCTCGGCATGTTCCAGTTCGACGCCGGGACGTTCACCGACACGCTGAACAAGTACGGCAGCGACGTGCTCACCATCGCGGGTCAGACCTCCGCCGCGATCGACTACGCGATCTGGATGGTCAAGATCTCGGCCTACACCACCGACGCCGAGACCGACGACAAGGCGCGCGCGTGGTTGAACCGCTTCGATCCGGACAACCCGGTGCTCGTCGATCAATGGATCAAGACGGTGGTTCGCTACTACAACGGCTGCCAGCCGAGCTGGAGCTGCTGGGGTCCGCGCTACCGCACCTACTCCGACGGCTACCGCCTCGCGATCGACGAACCGGGCGGGCTGCCGTTCTGGAGCCCGGGGACGCGATGCGGAGACTCGCCAGCCGTCGTCGGTGCGATCGAGGCGAAGTACCTCGCGCTCGGCGGCTGTAACTCGGTGGTCGGCGTGCCGGTGTCCGCGGAGCGGGGCACACCCGATGGCGTCGGCCGCTACAGCGTGTTCTCCACCGGCTCGATCTACTGGACGCCGCAGACCGGTGCGTTCGAGGTGCACGGTCGGATCCGCGATGCGTGGGCCGCCGCGGGATGGGAGGCCGGCGCGCTCGGCTACCCGATCGCCGACGAGGTCTCTGTCGCCGGCGGCCGGATGTCGCGCTTCGAGCACGGAACGATCACCTGGGACCAGGCCACCGATCAGACCTCGATCACTCTCGACGAAGGAAACCCATGATGAAGCGAATCGCCACTCTCACGCTCCTCGCGCTCGTCGGCTGCATGGCGGGCGAAGACCTCCCACCCGACGACACCGAGCCCGGATCTGGATCCGGATCCACCGGCGCGAAGTTCGGCGCCACCGATCCATGGCGGGTCGTCGACGTCAGGTACGAGACCCAATCGACCGGCTACTGGTGTGGACCGACCGCGACGAAGATGGCGCTGTCGGCGCGGATCACCCCACCCAGCCAGGCCGCGCTCGCGAACCAGCTGCCGACGACGACCAACGGCACCGACTGGATCGGTCAGGTCACGCGCACGCTGAACAGCAACCTGCGGGCGAGCTGGTACGTGACGCGCGAGATGCCGAACGATCCACCGACGGCCGCGCAGCGCGACCGGTTGTGGTTCGACGTCGTGCGCGCGATCGACAATGGCTTCCCGCTGGTGGCCAACATCGTCGCCCCGGCGACGAATCACCCACCGGGCTACCCGAACTACACGATCTATCACTACGTCGCCGTCAACGGGTACAACCGCGCCACGCGCCAGGTCTACATCTCGGACTCGGCGAACTTCGGCGGCAACAAGCAATACTGGATCCCGTTCGATCAGCTCGCGACGCTGATCCCGCCCAAGGGCTACACCGCCCTCGCCGACTGCACCCGCGAGGTCGTGGTCGGCAAGATCGGGGAGAAGTACGACCAGCTCGGGGGCTGCGGCTCGCTGCTCGGGGCGCCGATCACCGAGGAGCGGGGCTCGCCGGATGGTGTCGGCAGGTACAGCGTGTTCGAGCGCGGCTCGATCTACTGGAAGCCCGAGCTCGGTGCGCACGAGGTCCACGGCCGGATCCGCGATGCCTGGGCAGAGACCGGCTGGGAGCTGGGGAGCCTCGGGTATCCGATCTCCGACGAGTATGCGGACGGCGATGGCCGCCGCAGCGACTTCGAGCATGGCTACATCCACTGGTCGGCGGTCACCAACACCACGACCATCGGGCCGTAGCGCGACCGTGGACGAGTGACCTCGTCCGGAACCATCGTGCGTACGCTGGCACTCGCGTTGCTCCTCGTCGCCTGCTCCAGGTCGCCGCGGCAACGCGCCTGCGCGCACCTGGTCGACCTCGCGATGGACGAGCGCGCGCGCGTCAACGAGGCGATCGCCGGCATCGATCGCATCGCCGGCAATCCACCTCCCCCGGTGACGCCGCAGGATCTCGAAGCCGAGCTCGCGCAGTGCGTCGCCGAGATCGATGACGAGCAGGCTGCTTGCATCCTCGCCGCCAGCGATTCGCTGACGGCGATGAGGTGTCGCGCGCGTTAAGAGGCGAACGCCTTGTCGAGGAACGCGCGGGCGGAGGCCGGGCGCTCGTCGGGCGACTTGGCGAGCGCGTGGACGATCGCGCCCGACAGCTTCGGCGGGCAGTCCTTGCGCAGCTCGATCGGTGCCGTCACCGGCTCGGAGAGATGCGCGAACCCGATCGCGATCGCGTTGTCGCCGGAGAACGGCGGTCGCCCGCACACCAGGTGATAGGCGAGCGCACCGAGCGCGTAGATATCGGTGCGAGCGTCGATCGGCTTGCCGCGCACCTGCTCGGGCGCCATGTAGTGCGGCGTGCCGAGGATCGCGCCGGTGGCGGTGAGGCCCTCCGCCATGCCGGTGGTCGCGAGACCGAAATCGATGATCTTGACCGCGCCACGCTCGCCGAGGAGCACGTTGCTCGGCTTGAGATCGCGATGGACGACACCGGCAGCGTGCGCGGCCTCGAGGCCCGTCACGATCTGGGACAGGATGTCCTGCACGTCCTTGATCGGCACGATGCCGCGCTGGGCGATCACCTCGGCGAGCGTGCGACCGGCGAAGTACTCCATCGACAGGTACAGCAGGCCGGGACGCGCCTCGCCGAGATCGTGGATGCGGATCACCGACGGCGATGACACCTTCCGCGCTGCCGCGGCCTCGCGGCGGAACCGCGTGATCATCGCGACCTCGTCGGCGGCGAACGCGCTCGAGATCACCTTGAGGGCGACCAGCTCGCCGAGCACCTCGTCGTCGGCGAGGTAGACCGCGCCCATGCCGCCGCGACCGAGCAGCCGCTGGATCCGGTAGCGCTGTGCGAGCACCTGCCCTGCTTCGAGGTGGGTGGTGAGCGGCGGCGTCTTCTGCGGGGTGACGTGGGCGGTCGCCGTGCGGTCGAGCCCCGCGCTCTCCGGCTTGGTCTCCTTGCTCGCCTTGCTGTCGTCGGTGCCCTTGGCCGAAGGCAGCACGCCGGCGCGCGACTCGTCGATCATCTTTGCCAGCTTCTGGTTGAGCTCGTAGTCGACGCTGCACACGATCGACTCGAGGTTCTCGACCCGCTCGCGCAGCAGCTTGTTCTCGGCGGTCAGCTGCTTCACTTCCTCCGGGTCACCCGGCGGCAGTGCGAGCCGCGCCCTGGCCTCGTGCTCGAGCTCGAGCCGCCGCCGCTTCTCGTCGTAGCGCGCCTTGATCCAGAACATCGGGACCGCGAACGAGCCGGCCACCGCCACCAATCCGATCAACCATTGCATCCCGGCTCCTCAGGCGTAGTCGTCGATCGGCGGGCACGCGCACACGAGGTTGCGATCGCCATACGCGTTGTCGACGCGCGCGACCGGCGGCCAGTACTTGTGGATGCGCAACCACGGCGCCGGATACGCGGCCTGCTCGCGGGTGTACGGATGGTTCCACTCGGCCGCGGCGAGCGCCTGCGCGGTGTGCGGCGCGTTCTTGAGCGGATTGTTCGCCTTGTCCATCGCGCCGCTCTCGATCGCGCGGATCTCCTCGCGGATCGCGATCATCGCGTCGCAGAACCGGTCGAGCTCCGCCTTCGATTCGCTCTCCGTCGGCTCGACCATCAGCGTGCCAGGCACCGGGAACGACATCGTCGGTGCGTGGAAGCCGTAGTCCATCAGCCGCTTCGCGATGTCCTCGGCCTCGATGCCGCTCGTCTTCTTGAACTGCCGGCAATCGAGGATCAGCTCGTGGGCGACGCGGCCGTTGCGCCCGGTGTAGAGCACCGGGTAGTGCGAGCCCAGGCGATGCGCGATGTAGTTGGCGCCGAGGATCGCGACCTCGGTGGCCTTGCGCAGCCCTTCTTCGCCCATCATCGCGATGTACGAGAAAGAGATCGGGAGAATGCTCGCGCTGCCGAACGCGGCGGCCGACACCGGGCCCACCGGCTGACTTCCGGGAGGCGCGAGCGGATGGCCCGGCAGGTACGGCGCGAGGTGCTTCGCCACCGCGATCGGTCCCATGCCGGGACCGCCACCGCCGTGGGGGATGCAGAAGGTCTTGTGGAGGTTGAGGTGACAGACGTCGGCTCCGATCTCACCGGGGCGCGTCAAGCCGAGCTGCGCGTTGAGGTTGGCGCCGTCCATGTAGACCTGGCCACCGTGCTCGTGGACGATCTCGCAGAGCTCCTTGACGCCTTCCTCGAAGACGCCGTGGGTCGACGGATACGTCACCATCACCGCGCCCAGATTCTTCGAGTGCAGCTCCGCCTTCTTCCTCAGATCCTCGAGATCGATCGTGCCGTCGGACGCCGAGGCAACGACCACGACCTGCATGCCGGCGAGGACCGCCGACGCCGGGTTGGTGCCGTGCGCGCTCTGCGGGATCAGGCACACGGTGCGATGCGCCTCGCCGCGTGAACGGTGATACGCGCGGATCGCGAGCAGGCCGGCGTACTCGCCCTGCGCGCCGGAGTTGGGTTGCAGCGACACCGCGGCGAAGCCGGTGATCTCGGCGAGCCACGCCTCGAGCTGATCGAACATCGCCTTGTAGCCGCCCCACTGCTCGGCGGGCGCGAACGGGTGCAGGCGACCGAACTCGGGCCAGGTGACGGGCTCCATCTCCGTCGTCGCGTTGAGCTTCATCGTGCACGAGCCCAGCGGGATCATCGACGTGGTCAGCGACAGGTCCTTCGCCTGCAGCCGGTTGATGTAGCGCAGCATCTCGTGCTCGGCGCGGTAGCGCGTGAACGTGGGATGGGTGAGGAACGCCGACGTGCGCGCGAGCGGCAGCGCGGGCATCTGCGTGGACTCGATCAGCTCCTCGATCGCGAACGGCAGCTCGGCCTGCCCCGTCGCCGCGGCGAACGCCTCGAGCAGATCGTGGACATCGGTGTGCGAGGTGGTCTCGTCGCACGAGATACCGATGCCGTCGGTGTAGCGCCGCAGGTTGAGGCCGCGATCGAGCGCGCGCGCGAGCACGTCGGCCTGGCGGTGCGCATCGAGATCGACGCGCAGCGTGTCGAAGAACGTGCCGGCGCGCGGCGCGAAGCCGAGCCGGGTCAGTCCCTCGGCGACGACGGCGGTGAAGCCGCGCACGCGCGTGGCGATCTGCACGAGCCCTTCGGAGCCGTGATAGACGGCGTACATCGAGGCCATGATGGCGAGCAGCACCTGCGCCGTGCAGATGTTGCTGAGCGCCTTCTCGCGGCGGATGTGCTGCTCGCGGGTCTGTAGCGCGAGCCGGAACGCGACCTTGCCCTTGGCATCGCGCGACACGCCGATGATCCGGCCGGGCATCAGCCGGCGGAAGTCATCCTTGGCGGACAAGAACGCCGCGTGCGGACCGCCGAAGCCCATCGGCACGCCAAACCGCTGCGCCGAGCCGAGCGCGATGTCGGCACCGAGCTCGCCGGGCGGCGTCAGGAGCGTCAGCGCGAGCAGATCGGTCGCCATCACCACCGAGGCGCCGGTGGCGTGTGCCTTCGCGATCAGCGCGCGGTAGTCGGCGATGCTGCCGTCGGTGGTCGGATACGACAACAGGATGCCGGCGACCGAACCGTCGAGGTTGGCCTCGATCTCGGCGACGGTGCCGACCTTGAGCGCGACGCCGAGCGGCTCGGTGCGCGTGGCGGTCACCGCGATCGTCTGCGGATGTGTCTCGGTCTGGATCCAGAACGTCTTCTTCTTGCGCTCGTGCTTCTCGACGCACATCAACATCGCCTCGGCGGCGGCGGTGGCCTCGTCGAGCAGCGACGCGTTGGCGAGCGGCAAGCCGGTGAGGTCCTCGATCATCGTCTGGAAGTTGACCAGCGCCTCGAGGCGGCCCTGCGAGATCTCCGCCTGATACGGCGTGTACTGCGTGTACCAGCCCGGGTTCTCGAGGACGTTTCGCAGGATCACCGGTGGCGTGATGGTGTCGTAGTAGCCCTGGCCGATGAACGACCGGAACACCTGGTTGTCGGCGGCGAGGTTCTTGAGCTCCTGGATCAGGTCGTGCTCGCCGAGCGGCTCCCCGAGCTCGAGCTTCTTCTTCAGGCGGATCCCCTGCGGCACCGTCGCAGCGGCGAGCTCGTCGAGGCTCTGGTAGCCGAGCGCGGCGAGCATCTCGGCGATCTCGGGCTCCTGCGGTGAAATGTGGCGGCGCGCGAAGGTGTCGGATGGAGCGAGGAGCTCGGGCTGCACGGGCGGACCCTAACATGTCGCCGTCGGGAGGGAACTCCCCGAGATCTCAGGCTTTGAACAGGGTCAGGTAGCGTTCGGGAAAGTCCGCAAGCTCCATCGGCTTGCCGCACTCCGGGCACGGTAGCTGCGGCGCGCGGAGCCTGGCCAGCTCGGCCCGGTTTGCCACCGCGTCGACGACCGGCGCCGACTCCGCGCCGCACGCATTGCAGGCGTACTGCGCGTGAAAGCTGGCGATCCGGACGTTGGTGCCGAGCTCCGGGAGCAAGTTCATCTGCGTGATCAGCACGTCGGCGACGCGCTCGAGCGTGACCATCCCGCGCTCGCGCAGCGCGCGCAACAGCCGGATCCACTCGCGCATCCCGATCGAGTTCACGAACGTCACGCCGCTGGTATCGATCACGATCGCGCCGGCGGGCAGCTTGTCGGCGAGCTCGCCGAGCGCACTCGTATCGTCGATCCGTCCCGCCAGCGTCACCCGCGATCCCTCGATCTCCGCGTCCGACCTGCCGAGCTTCATGGCGGCTCCCCGACGAAGGTGTGAAACGACGCCGCGCGCGCCAGATCCGTCGGCTTGTGGCGAACGTCGAGCAGCGCGATGACCTCGGTCAGCCGCGAGGGCGCGACGCCGATCACGAGCTGGTTGCAGCAGGCGTACGCGAGCGGCAACCCCATGCCGCCGTCGTTCTGCGCCGCGGCCTGCTTGCCCGCCGCGAGCTTCATGCCGGTGGTCTGCGGATCGATCGAGCCCCAGCGATCGCGAACCTCGATCGCGAGGTAGCGCGCGTCGGTCGCCCAGCGCACCGTCACCGCGTCGCGCTCGACGAGCTTGCGGCTGAGATCGCGCGGCTCGTTCGCACGGAACCGCACGCCGGCCGGATCGACCGGTGCGCCGTACGCGGCGTTCGCGATCAGCTCGTCGGCGATCACGCTGACCAGCGAGCTGATGCGATCCGGAAGGCCGACCGCGACGATGTCCTTCGCCAGCTGGTTGACGACGGCCTCGCGATCGCGCGTGTCCTCGAGCGTGTAGCTCCGGCACTCCGCGCCCCACGTCATGTACTTCTCGAGTCCGAACACGTCGCCGCGGATCAGCTTCTGCACCGCGGCGACCAGCTCGTCGGCCAGGATCGGCATCGGGTGCGCGATCACGTGCGTCCAGCCGCCGGCGAGCAGGCCATCGATGATCTCGGGCTCCGCCGGATCGAGGCCCTCGCCGGGCACCGTGATCCACGCGCGCGCTTGCTTGTCGTGCAGGCCGGGATGCGCGCGGGCGATGCCGGCATCGACGAACGCGATCCTCGTCGGCGCGATCTGGTTGAGCGCGTCGATGTGCGTCGCGACCTCGACGGGCACCGAGCACGCGCCGACCAGGCGCACGAGCGCACGTTGCGCCTTGCGCTCCGGGTGGGCGACGAGCAGCTTGCCCACGGGAGCGGACCCTGGCACGTCCGCCATCATATCAGCTCGCGGTCAGTACAGGACGCCGAGCGTGGCAACCCCGCCGATGCTGCGGTCGGTGGCGCCGCCGATGTCGATCGAGGTGGCGTCACCATCGCGGTTGCGTGACTTCTGGCCGCCACCGGTGAACGTGAATCCGATCTGGGTGAACTCGGCCATCAGGCGCAGCGCGAACCGGCGCTTGATCGTGATGTCGAGACCGGCCTGCGAGTCGATGCCGAACACCTTGGCCCGGCCGTACTGGTCGGCGTCGGAGATCCGGCCGGCATCCTTCACCAGCATCAGGTCGTTGAGCGACAGGATGGCGATGTTCGGGATCCCGAGCGGGATCCGGAAGTTGAGCGCGGGCGCGATATAGGTGTAGTCGGTGTCGGGCAGATCGAGGGTCATCTCGCGGTTGTCGAGGCCGCCGGTGACCACGAACTGGCGGCGGCCGTAGCTGAGGCCGACCGTCACCGACGGAGCGATATCGGCATTGCCGAGCGTGAAGCGGATGCGCGGGCCGACCGAGAAGTGGAACTGTTTGACCACGCCGACGTTGCCCGGCTCGAGGGTGGTCTGCACCTTCGACGACAGCACCTGATCGACCTCGAAGCCGACCCCGAGCAGACCGGCGTACACCGCCTCGGGATTGGCGAACGCCAGCGGGTAGAGCTCGCCCTCGGCGCGCACACCCGCGACCGGGCCGGGCTTGAACGGCTTGGGCTCGAGGTTATCCGCCGCCAGCTCGGGCGTGAACGTGAAGGTCAGCGACCGCGCGGAGAATGACGAGCCGATATCGACGCGGAACGCGACGCGGTTCGCGGCGTGCTGCGGCGTGGTCGCCTTGATCAGCTTCGCCGTCTCGTGCTCGTCTTGTTCATCCTCCTCTTGCTCGTCTTCCTCTTCGGCGGTCGCCGTCGGCTTGTCGCCTTCGTCGGGCTCGCCGTCGGCCTTGCGCTTCTTCGACGGGCGCTTCTTTTTCTTCTTCTTTTTCTTGTCGCCCTCGTCGACCTGCGCGACGGGCTCGGGCTTGTCCTCGACGACAGCGGGCGCCGCCGCGACCTTGTCGACCATCTTCTCGCGCACGCCGTCCTTGAACTTCTTGCTGCGCGCGTTCGAGAACTGCACCGAGAAGCCCTTCACCTTCTTGCCGTTGATGAAGACGCGGAACTTGAGCAGCTTGCTCTTGCCTTCCTTGCCCAGCGTCCCCGCCATCACGACGTCGGCCTCGAGCTCGGAGGCGAGCTTCTTCGCCTGCTTCTCGTTGATGTCGGGCAGCTCGATCTTGAGCTTGTCGACCTGGCGGTTGGTCTCCTTGGCCCCGATCACCGACAGCTCCTTGCCATCGAGTGCCTCGGCGACCGCCTCGCGAAGGTCACCGCTGTCGTCGCCATCGATCTCGGTCAGGGCGACCTTGGGTGCAGCGATGGCTGTACCGGCGACCAGAACCAGGATCAAAAGCCCGACGACAGCGCGCATAAAGCCAGGGGAACCACGAGTATATACGGTTTTCCCGGGGTGCCACTTCCGGCTTCTGACAGGCCTCTGTGACGCTTGCCAAGTTCTTGAAGCCATGGCCTGCTCCTCGCGTGGATCCCGTCGACCGCACCAACCTCCGAATCACTGGACGTCACAAGGCAGTCACCGGTCCCCACGTCACTGTCGACAACGACGTGACGGTGATCGTCACCCAGGCCTTCGGGCCACGCGGTGACAACCTGGTGGGGATCGTGGAAGGGATCGAGTTCGACGGTCATCCCGCCGTCACGCTCGGGATACGAGCGAACGACCGGGAGGGCCTGGTCCATCTGTCGCCGATCCACGGTGATGGCCGGAAGTGGAAGCCGTTCGACATCCCGCACGGCACCAAGTGCGAGCTGTTCTGCCCGGTCTCCAAGCAGCCGCTCGATCTGGTCGGCGAGGTCGAGGATGGGTCGGGCGCGCGCTACTTCGCGATCTATCTCACACCACAGCTATCGCGCGGCTCGATGGTCATGATCTCCGACGTCTGGGGTCACTACCACTCGCGCATCATCGACGACTTCGAGCTGATCTCGGCCTGGGCTGCTCGCCAGGACTAGAGGTCCCACAAGAAGAAGTACGCGCGCAGGTTCGCGTTCGCGAGCGGCTTCTTGATCCGCGGCCGGCCGAGCGCGTGGCCCATCACATCCTCGAACAGCGGGCTGCCGACGAGGAACCCCGCACGCCAGCCGCGCGAGAAGCGCCGGCAGGCATCGGCCAGCGCGACGTAGATGTCCTCGAGGTCGTGCTCGTTGAGGCGCTCGCCGTACGGCGGGTTCGACACGATCAGCCCGGGAGCCGGCTCGCGGCCGTGCTCGCGCACGATCTCGGCGATCGCGTCGGGCCGCAGCTGCGCGACGTCGGCGCGCTGCCAGACCACCTTGCCCGCCACGCCCGCGGCGCGAGCATTGTCGCGCGCTGCTGCGAGTGACTCGAGATCGAGGTCGCAGCCGATCGCGATCGGTGTGGCATCGGCGAACAGCGGCTCCGCCGGCCTGTCGAGGCCGAGCGCGACGAGCGCCGGCGCTTCACGCGGCGTCGCTCGCGCGGCGTGGATCGCCTCGATCGGAATCGTCCCCGATCCGCACATCGGATCGACGAGCACGTCGGTGCGCGAATCGTAGCGACACAGCATCAGCAACACCGCCGCGAGATGCTCGCGGAGCGGCGCAGCGCCGGCATCGCGACGCCAGCCGCGTTGCGACAGCGACCCGCCGCCGAGGTCGATCGAGACCACGAGCTGGTTCGCATCGTCGAGCCGCGCCGCCCAGCGGGTCGCCGGCCGGTCCGGATCGACGTGCAACTTCGCACCGCGCCGCCCTGCTCCATCGATCAGCGCGTTCTTCACCGTGCCGACGATCTGACGATCGCCGGCCGCAAACGCCTCGACGCGCCTCGCCTCGACGGAGATGCCATCGCGATCGCGCCACAGCTTGCGCGCGTCGGAAGCGATATCGGCCATCAGCTCGTCGTACAGCCCCTCGAGCCGGGTCGCGCTCGAGCGATAGACGTCCCACAGCACGCGCGTCGGCGTTCGCAGATAGGTCGTCGCCGCCCACGCGATCTCGCGATCGAAGGGCAGCACCAGCTGACCGAGCCCCTCCTTGCGCGGCTCCGGTGGCCGGCGCTTGAGCGCGCGCTTGCAGACGCGCACCAGCTCCGCGGCCATCACCACGTTGGTCTGCGTCGATCCGACGATGCGCAGCTCGTCGACGATCATGTCAGCCCGTTGAGGGTTGCGAGGAGACCGCAGTCGGCGAAGAACCGCTTGCCGAGGTACTTGCCGCGCGCGAGCGTGCCGGCCGGTCCCTTCGGGCGATCGTGGAGGTAGCGGCGCGCCAGCCGCGCGATGTCGGCGTCCCAGTCGAGCAGGTACCACGACAGGATCGTGGCGTCGTCGACGAGTGGGTTTCCGTGATCGATCGTCACGCGGGCGAGCCACAGCGTACGCTGCAGCTTCGCGATCACGCCATCGCCGACCATCGCGATCGCCGGATCCTCGACGACGCGCCACAGCCCCGACGGATCGCGCGCGACCGGCACGGTCTTGATCTCGACATCGCCTCGCCAGTCGGGCTCGTCGTTCCCGGTGTCGGGCACGCCGAGCAGGCCCTGCGCGCGGAATCCCCACGCGCCCTTGTCGCGGCCGCGCGGTCCGAGGCGAACGCCGATCGCGGCATCGGCGGCGGCGAGCAGCTCGTCGACCGAGTCCGGCTCCTCGGCCGGCGGGCGTGGCGGTACCGGTTCGGGCAGCGGCCGGGGATAGGCGTCGCTTGCCGGGAACAATCCACGCGGCGGCGCCTGGACCACGAGGTGGCCGCCGAGGATCACCGGCGACGGCTGGATGCGCGGGTGGACCTCGGCGCCGGCGCGCTCGAGCGCGGCACCCGCATCCCACAGCCGCGCGCGCAGCTCGAACGAGCGAGTGCTCGATGCGGTCTCGAGCCGCAGCCGGTCGGCGAGCGCAGCGAGCTCGCCGCGGGTCAGCGCGTTGAGGAAGCCGCACAGATCATCGCCCCAGCGCGCGATCACGTGGGCGAGCGCCTCGTCGTTGTCGAGCTGGCGAGGTGCCATCGCGGTGATGCCGAGCAAGCCCGGGCTCTCGAACCGACCGACACGCAAGCTCGCCAGGCGCCGCACCGCCGTGGGTGGCAACAGCGCGGCGAGCTGCTCGACGGCGTTCACTGGATGGAGCTTAGTCGAGCCGTGACGCGCGCGGACCGCGAGCCCCAGGAATGAGGCGATCTCCGATGCTGCGGTCAGCGGACCGGCCGGGCGCGCCACGCGACCCAGCCCGACAGCGCGGCGAGCACGGCGAACACGCTCGCGAGCGCGATCTTGAGCGGCCGCTTCGAGCTCGCCTCGACGGTGAACGGCCCGAGCTTGGTCATCACCGGCCGCACCGCCCCGACCTCGACGACGATCGCCGGCTCGACGCTCGGCAGCGCGGCGGTGGCGAGTTGCTTGGTGCTCTCCAGCGTCGCCGCGCGATCCGCCTGGTCATCGACGATCACCACGATCGATGCGCTCGCTGCAGCCGCCGGCTCGACGCCGAGTGGATCGCGCACCGGTCGCTGCAGCATCACCTCGCTGCGCACCACGCCCGGCAGCGCCGCGAGTTGCGCCGCGAGTCGATCACCGTCGCCGCGATCGACCGTGCGCTGCTTCTCGACCGGTCCATCGACGACCGGCGCACAGGCGACGAGCAGCACCAGCAACCACCGCACGCGGCGATGTTATCCCCGGTCGCGTGGGCTGCGAAGCGTTGCCCTCGGCAACGTTTCCGGCAGCTCCGCCAGCAGTCGGTTGCTCGAGAGCATCACCACGACGCCGCAGCCGATCAGCACGGCCGAGATCACCAGCCCCCACAGCCACAGCACACCCATCACGAAGATCACGGCGAGGGTCCCGGCGCACCCCAGCAATCCCGCTCCGGCCAGCAACGCCCCCTTGGTGCGCCTGCCGCGCAGCACCAGCCTCGCCTCGTCGACATCGAGATCGAAGTGCTCGCCGCAGCGACAGGTGTGCGCGTCGTGCGGGTTGTTGGCACCGCACATCCAGCACACCTTCGGCGGCTTGCTGACGACGATGGTCGACGCATCGAACACGTGGCCGCACCGCGAACACTCGGTGGCACTGCCGCCGACCAGCTGCTTGCACGTCGGGCAAAACTTGCGCGCCACCACCGACCTCCGGCAACACCGCTGGATGGTACACGCTCCTAGCGGGGGCAGACGCCGCGGGAGAACGGCGGTTCTTCCTCGAGGCGTCGCCTACCGCAGTAGCCGGCAAAGCGATCGGTCGGCCTAGCACACCGGAATCAACGAGCGATCCAGTGGCACGTCCGGTGCTCGTGCGGCTTCCCGATGCGCCCTCTCCTCGCCTGTTTCCTGGTCGGTTGCGTGGCCAGCCCGGATGTCCTGGTCGACGCACCGGTGAAGCCGCCCGACCGCATGCGCCTCGTGCAGGCGAACGTCGGCAACGTCGCGATCACCTGCGGCGACTATCGCTACAAGCTCTGCTACGCCGAGACCGAGGCGCGAATTCGTCAGGGTCTGGCGCAGGTCGATGCCGACGTCATCGCGCTCCAGGAGGTGTCGCCACCGTGGCAGTGTGACGAGATCGACGAGCGCTCCGAGCGGCGGATCTGTCATCCCTCGCACGTCGATGGTCAGCCTCAGGTCAGGCGCCTGGTCGGCGACGACTACACGATCGCGTGCGCGGATCGCTACCAGTACGACTGCATCGCCGTGCACCAGCGCTTCGGCACGATCGAGGGCTGCGCGCCGGGCTCGATCTGCACGCAGCCATCACCGCCCGCGAAGGCCGGTTGCGACGACGGCTTCACGGTGACCGGGTTCCGCGTGGTGCCGCACGCGGCGTCGCCGCTGACGCTGGTCAACGTGCATCCGCAGAGCGGGCCGGAGGCCGAGTGCCGGCGTCATCAGCTCGCGCAGGTGTTCGGCGGACCGGCACCGCTCGTCGGCAGCTCGCGCGCGCTCGTCACCGGTGACTTCAACCTCGATCCGTACGCCGATCAGGACGTCTCGGCTGACTTCCTGCGCTTCGTCGTCGGTGACGGCAAGCGGTTCCAGTTCCACAGCGGCAGCGCCGAGCACCAGCCGCCGTACATCACCGCCTCGTACATCAACGGCGACCACGTCTACGATCACGTGGTCTCCGACTTCGCCGCGGGCACCTGCCGAACCCTCGGCGCCGCCGGCACCGGTCGGCTCGACGGCGGCACCGGCACCGACCATCGCGCGCTGCTGTGCGATCTCGCGATCGACTAACGACGCGGTAGCAGCGCCCAGTAATCGAGCTCGAGCACGATCGGGCCCTTGGTGCCCGAGAGCAGCGGCGCGACCTGCGGCAACTCGGCCGCGGGGACGTTCTTGGTGGTGGTCATCCGCAGCCGCACCGCGCCGACATCGCGGCGGCCCGGAATCTCGGCGCACTCGACGACATGGGTGAACGCGCGCAGCGTGTCGCCGGCGAACGTGGGTGCGACGTGCGTGCCGCCATTCCACGCGGCGATGCGGAGCAGCGTGTTGAGCCCGTTCTGCGCCAGCGCCATCGACATCGAGATCACGTGACCGCCGTAGACGATGCGGCGACCGACCTTGCTGTGGCTCATCGCGAGCGCGTCGAAGTGGACCTGCGCGGTGTTGTGATAGAGCCGCGTGGCCTGCACGTGATCGGCTTCCTCGACCGTCATCGCGTCGGGGTGGTCGAGACGCTCGCCGGGCACGTAATCGTCCCACCGCGCCGTCGAACCGAACGCCCACGCGAGATCGGGGAACCGCTGCAGGTTCATGGTCTCCGGGACGGGCAGCCGATCGGCGGTCACCGTGGCGGGGATCTGGGGCACCGAGTTGACGCCGCGCGCCTGCGCCGGATCGCGCTTGGGCACCATCACCCAGCGCACGAACGACAGCACTTCCTGACCGCGCTGGTTGGTGCCGCGCGTGCGGACGTAGACCACGCCGGCCTCGCCCGACGACACCTCGCGCAGTCCGATCACCTCGGACTCGGCGACCAGCGTGTCGCCCGGATAGACCGGCCGGAGGAAGCGAACATCGGCGTAGCCGAGGTTGGCGGTGGCGTTGTGCGAGACATCGGGGACGGACTTGCCGAACACGATGTGAAACACCAGGAGATCGGGGATGACCTCGCGGTTGAACCCCAGCGACCGCGCCAGCTCCGTCGACGACGCGAGTGGCGGGCGCTCGCCGGTCAGTGCCATGTAGGTGGCGATGTCGCCGCCGTGCAGCGTGCGGGGAATCGCATGGGCCAGGTGCTGGCCGATGCCGAAGTCCTCGAAGAACCGTCCCGTCGAAACCTTGCGCATGACGCGAGGCGCGACCCTATAGCGGCCTCCGCTGCGGGTCAATTCGGTTCGGGTTCCGCTGGTTTGTTCGCGAGTTGCGCGGCAGGAGCGCACGGTCGCCCGAAACGAACAAACCCGCCGGAGGTACTCTCCAGCGGGTCGCCAACCGGCTGCGTCCGTTACTCGGACAGCAGGTAGCTGTAGTTGAAGCTCTGCGGGCCGCCGTCCCACGGAGGGAACGTGGCGCCGCGCACCGCGGCCGAGACACAGGCTGCTTCGGCAGCGCCGACGCCGGTGACCGCGACCTTGGAGACCGAGCCGTTCGGCGCGATCGTCAGCTTCACCATCGCGGTGCCCTGGGTGCCCTTGTAGCAACCCTGGGCCTTGCTCGAGATGCCGGCCATGCCGGTCTTGAAGTCACCGCCCGAGAGCGACTTCTTCTCGAGCTTGGGCTTGTTGTCTTCCTTCTTCTGGTAGCCGGACTCCTTGAGGAGCTGCTCGAAGTCGGGGTCGCCTTCCTTCGCCGGCTCCTTCTTGGGCGGCTCTTCCTTCTTCACGGCCGGCTTGACGCCGGTACCCGGGTCGTCGACCTCGATCGTGGTCTTCGCCGGCTTCTTGGTGACGGTGGGCTTGGCCTGCTTGACCGTCTTCGCGTTGGTGGGCGGCTCGACCGGAGCCGGCTCTTCCTTCACGACATCGACCGGCTCCGGCGCGGGCTCTTCCTTGGGCTCTTCCTTGATCGGCTCGACGACCGGCGCGACAGCGGGTGCCGGCTCGGGAGCCTTCAGGTTGAGGTCCGGCGTGGTCGACGCGACATCCGTCTTGGACTCGTTGCCACCGCGCGTGCCGAGATAGACCGCAACGCCAGCGGCAGCGGCGAGGCCGACACCGACGAGCGCGATCATCGGCGCCTTGCTCTTCTTGTTGGCCTGCGCGATCCGCGCGCCGATCATCGGCGTCACGGTGGCGGCACCCTTCGCGGTACCGACCGCGGCGGACGTCGCGCCCTTCGCGGTGCCCGAGCTGATCGACGGTGCGTCGTCGAGCTGGAGCGGCGCTTCGACCTTCGCGCTGATGTCGGGGACGACCGGGGCCGTGACCGGCATCTCGATCTGACCCGACGGGCGAGACTTGCGTGCCTTCGCCTCGAGCTTGGCGGCGGCCTTCTCGGCCTTCGCCTGCGCCTTGGCATCGATCTTCGGCAGCTCCGCGATCTCGGGGAGCGACACCATCTTTGCCGGCTCGGGAAGCGCGATCGACTTCCAGCTACCGGAGGTCGACGCGAGGATGTCCTCGTCGACCGGAGGAGGACTCGTTCCGATCCGGCGCGACGACATCCGCGACCGGCTCGCAGCCGCGAGGTTGCGGATGTCGTGCAGTCCGGAATCTTCGTCGCGATCTTGTTTCGGGACTGCAGTCCCGGCAGAGCCAGTCATCGGCAATTCGGAATTACTGTCCGTCCCCGAAGTCATCTGCATACTGCCCTCCAGACGCGCCAGCGTCCGATTTGGAAGGCCCTCGAAATAACCTGAAGGGGTTTCGCCGTCCAGCGTTTTCATCGCGGTGCGGAGAATGTCGTCGATGTCGTCGGGGTTTGGCATACAACTATTTCGCGACGGCAGGTTGGACGGCTTCAGTCGAGAGCTTGAGCTTGAGTAACCTGCGCGCCTCGTTGACGCGCCAGGCGACAGTTCCCTCGGGAATGTCGAGGATCTCGGCGATCTGTTTGTGCGGCAGCTCCTCGATCGTGGCGAGCACGAGCGTGACCCGCAGCGGTGCGGAGAGTTGACTCACGGCATCCATCACGCGTGCGACCTCGCGGGTGTGCTGCGCCTTCTGCGCAGGGCTTTGACCTTCTTGGCCGAGCGATTCGGGCCGCCCACCGATGTGCGCACTCTCCGCGTGACCGCGTTGATGGAGCGCCGCACCGCGCTTGTCCGAGCGCAGCGCGTTGAGCGCGGTGTTGACGGTGATGCGGTACAGCCACGTGAAGAAGTCGGCGCGACCATCGAACGATGACAGACCTCGGTACGCACGCACGAAGCTTTCCTGCGTGACGTCATCGGCATCGCTGTGATTGCCGAGGATATGAAGTGCTGCTGCGTACACGCGTCTCTGGTGGCGTCGCACGAGGCGACCAAAAGCTTCGCGATCACCCTGCCGGGCGCCTGCGAGGTCTGGATCCTCGTCGGACATCTTGGGGACTTATAACGTGCCCACGGATGAGACAACACCAGAACCTTTAGCTTTGGGTCCTATCTGGTGGGACGCTAGCGGCGCCGATCCGCCTCGAATAACTTGGGAACCAGCGGGGCGGCCAGATCGGCCAGCCGGCCCAGGGCCCGCGCCGCCTCGGCCTGCGCCATCAGCCGATCCCGCGAGCGGACCGCTCCGGCGGCGGCGGCATCCGAGGCGCGCTGCCGGGCCTGTAGATCGAGCACGTTGAGCGGCTCGGGCCCGCCCAGCTGGGTCCGCAGCACCGCGATCCGGCTGCGGGCCTCGCCGAGCGCGTGCGCGACATCGTCCGCGTAGACCCCGATCAGAGCGTGGTTGCCGGCGGCGAGCGCATCGAGGTCGACCAGCGCGAGATCGCGCAGCCGCGTCGACAGTGCCTCGTCTGGATCGCTTCCCGCCTCTCCCTGCGACGCGTTGTGAAACGCCGCGGTCAGCGTCACTTCGGATCCTTCTTGTCGTCGGTCTTGGGAGCTTCGAGCGCCTTCTGCTTTGCCGCCTTTTGCTCGGCCATCTTGTTCTTCAGCATCGCCAGCGCGTCTTCCGGACCGTCGGGCACGGCGCCGGTGCCGAGCATCCCCGCGTTCCGCGATGCCGAGGCCAGCTTGGCATCGAACGCCTGGGCATCCATCTCCTCGCCACGCATCGACGCATCGACCTCGCTCTCGATCGCCTCGGCATCGATCCGCTCCTCGGCCGCCTTGAAGCGATCCCACACCGACGAGTCGTTGCCGAACGCGTCGCCGCCCGCCGAGCGGCCCGCGGCGATCTGCGTGGCGAGCGTGCCCTTGCGGAGCTTCAACATCTGCAGCTTGACCTCGAACTCCTTGCGGCTCTTGTTGAGCTGGATCGCGTAGGACGCGGCCTCGTGCTTGTCGTTCGTGATCTTGATGACCTCTTGCTCGGCCTGCTTCTTCTCCTTGAGCGCGACCTTCGCCGCCTCGTCGTCGCCGGCCTTGACCGCCACCATCGCGCGGCGCTCCCACTCGGCCGCCTTCGCCTTGAACTTCTCGATGTCGTTGTCGAGCATCTTGGCCGTGGCCTTGTACGAGATCAGCTCCTGCATCGCGTTCTTGCGGCCCTCTTCGAGCTGCATGATCGCCATGTCGAGCTCTTTCTCCGGATCGATCGCCTTGTCGAGCGCGGCGTTGGCCTTGCTCGAGATGCCGCTCTTGATCTTTCCGAAGATGCCCATGCGCCCACTCTAGCTCATTCAGTCCACGACATCCCAGATCACCACTTTGCCCGCCTGCCCAGCCGAGGCGACCCGGCAACCGTCCGACGACACGTCGAGCGCCGTCAGTTTGCCGGCCTTCCAGGTATAGGCCTCGAGCTCCTTCCACGATCCGGTGTCCCATCGCCGCACGGTCTCGTCGTTGCTGACGGCGATCAGCTGCTTGCCGCCACCCGTGAACCCGACATCCGGCACGTGCTTCTTGCCGATGTTGAGCGTCTTCAGCTCGGTGCCTTTCCTGGCATCCCAGACCACGATGTCGGGACCGAACGAGGTCGCGAGCAGCGCATCCTTCTTGCCGAACTTCGCGCGCGCCGGCTGGACCGAAACCTTCTCGCGATCGCAGCGCACGACGACCTTGCCCGTCGCCGCGTCGCGGATCTCGAACCGCCCGCCCGGCCCTTCCTTCGGTGACCAGAACGCGGCGACGCGCTTGCCATCGCTGGTGCAGGCGACCGGACCGGCGCCGTAGTTGTCGGCGGGCTCGTCGCTGGTCCACGCCGGAAGCTCCTTGGCCGCCGGCAACGCCCAGCGCTTGGTCTGGATGAAGCCGTGACCGTAGATGGTGCCGAGCGACGACACGCACAGCTTGTTCGCGCTCGCCTTGTCGACCTCGAGCACCGGCTTGCCATCGGCGACCGTGTACGCGCCGAGCTTCTGCATGCCGCTGGCGACCACGATCTTTCCGTCGGCGGAGAACGCGACGTTGCCGACGAAGTCGTTCGGCCACTCGTGCAGCTTCTCCGGCTTCGCGAGTAGCCCGCCGCCCGGCGCTGCCAGCCGCCAGACGCGCGCGATGCGCTCGGTACCGCTGCCGGTCGCCATCAGCGTGCCGTCGGGCGAGAACGCAATCGCGGTGATCGGTTTCGCGTGCGCCTTGAAGATCAGCATGTCTAGTCCTTCCCTAGCCCGTACTTCCGGTAGCGCTGGCGAAACTGGTCGTAGGTGATGCCGAGCATCGCCGCCGCTTCCTTCTGTTTGAACCGCGTGCGCTCCAGCGCATCGCGACACAACCACGCCTCGTAGTTATCGACGCGCTCGTCGAGCGGCAGCCGCGGATCGTCCTCGAACGAGGTGCCGGTGGCCGCGGCACCGTGGGCCTCGGGCGGCAGCGCCGCATCGACATCGGCATCGGTCAGCACCTCGCCCTGCGCCATGTAGCAGGCGCGCTCGACGATGTTCTTGAGCTCGCGGACGTTGCCCGGGTACTCGTACTGCGCGAACCGATCGAGCGCCGCCGCGCTGATCTCCTTGACGGTGATGCCCGCGACCTCGGTACGGAACCGATTCATGAAGTGCGCGGCGAGCACCGGCACATCCTCGAGGCGCTGCTTGAGCGGCGGCAGGTTGATGACCTCGAACGCGAGCCGATCGTAGAGGTCCGCGCGGAACTTGCCGTCGGCGATCGCCTGCTTGAGATCGGCGTTGGTCGCCGCGATCACGCGGACGTTGACCTGGATCGATTCGCTGCCGGCGACGCGCTCGAATCGCTGGTACTCGAGGACGCGCAGGATCTTGGCCTGGAACTCGAGCGACATGTTCCCGATCTCGTCGAGGAACAGCGTGCCGCCATCGGCGAGCTCGAACTTGCCTTCCTTCTGCTTGGTGGCGCCGGTGAACGCGCCCTCCTCGTGACCGAACAGCTCGCTCTCGAGCAGCGACTCGGCGACCGCCGCGCAGTTGATCGTGACGTACGGCTCGCTCGCGCGCGACGACAGCGTGTGGAT
>JAEYYY010000600.1 GCA_023430775.1 Pseudomonadota bacterium | reverse complement strand
GTGTGCGACGACGCCACCGGGCCGGTCGACGTCGCTTGCTCGAAGTCCTCCGTCTTCGCCGGCATCGCCAGCTCGCTCGCCCGCGCCGTCGCGAGCGCGCCCTCCGACGACGGCCGCGACCTTGCCTCGACGGCGGCCTCGGCCTTCGCAGGCGTGGGCTGCGCCGCCTTCGCCTCGACAGCGGCGTCGACCGCCGGCTCGAGGCTCGAGGCTTCCGGCTTCGACGGCTCTGGCTTCGCCGGCTTCGGCGCTTCGGCCCTCGCTGGCGCGCTCGTCGAGCTCGACGGCTGGAAGCTCGGGTCCGGCGCTCCTGACTTGTCTGGCGTGCTCGTCGGCTTGGACGGCTGGAAGCTCGAGCCAGGCTTCGGCGCTTCTGGCTTGTCTGGCGTGCTCGTCGGCCTGGAGCTCGAAGCGTCTTCCGGCTTCGGCTCGACGGGGATCGCGAGATCGTCCTCGAGGATGCCGAACGCGCTGTCGAACGCGGCGTCGTCGTCGAGGGCCTTCGCCGCCGGCGCGAACGTCGGTTGCCCCTTCGGCGGCGTCGCCGGTGGTCGCGCTCCGATCGAGGGCACTCCCTTCACCGGCGTCGCCGGCGGTCGCGCTCCGATCGAGGGCACGCCCTTCGGCGGGGTCGCCGGTGATGCGGTGACGGCCGGGATCGAGGTCGGGGTCGGCTTCGGCTCGAGCGCCGGAAACGCCGGCGGTGTCGGCTTCGAGCTCGCCGCCAGCGGTGACGGTCTGGGACCCAGCGTCGGCGAATCGACCGTCCAGTCATCGTCGATCGGCGGCGTGCTCGGCGGCGTCTCGATCTTCCTCTCGATCGGCTTCGGCAGCACCGGCACACCGACCGGTGGGGTGGCCCGGCGGATGATCGCGGGCGTTCGCGGGGCCGGCGGTGGCGTCGGGCGCTCGTTGAGCTGCTTCGCGAGGTCGGCCGAGACCGGCGAGCTCTTGGTGATGCTCGCCGCCGGTCCGCTGAACTCGGCCACCGGATCGTCGTCGGTCGGCAGCTCGGCCTCGACCTCGATCACCGACGGGCTGCGGCGGACGACGTGGGCCGTCCCGGTGCGCGCTACCGCCGGCCGCGGTGTAGTCGTGCGTGCGATGGCCGGGCCCTCGACCTTGCGACGAACTTCCGTAACCTCTTCCGGACGTGGCCACGTGGTGCTCGTCGGCGGAATCGATACCCCGTAGCTACCCGGCTCGAGCTTGGTCAGTCTCACGAGGACGCCGGAGCGCCCCTGACGAATCGCAGACTTGGTGATGGCCTCGGCGCGGACGCCGATCGCCCCCGACTTGAACGGCGCTTCGATCCTGACGAGCTCGCCGACAGGTGTATCGAGCTCCACGAAAAATTCTCGCGTCAATGCCGCCGCGGCGGACCGCTGAAACTCGTCGACGGTCTCGCCCGGAAGCACAACGCGAATGATCGGGCGTTCCGCCAAGGAGCCGCAGTATAGTGGTGGTCGGGTGACGGTCGCCATTCGACTATGGTGGGTGCTCGCGCTTTGCGCGTGCGGAAGTGCCAGTTCCTCCACGGAACCGGCGCCGATGGACAACAAGCCGGAAGCGGCCAAACCGGTGCCCCAGAAGATGGATGAGGCGCTCGCCGCGATCGTGGCGACCTGCGCGCGCTGCGATGGCGCCGTCGAGGTGCGCCGCAAGGGCAAGCCGTACTGGGAGCCGATCGCGATGGGCGGCACGTTCCGCGACGGCGACTGGATCCGCACCGGCACCGGCGGCTCGGCGCGCGTTCGCTTCGTGTCGGGCGGCCATCTCGATCTCGACGAGAAGACCACGCTGTTCGTCGAGGCCGACGGCGGGCAGCGACCTGGCGAGAACGCTGCGGCGGTGCACGTCGCGATGCAGAGCGGCGCCGCGTGGGGCGAACTCGATGGCGCTTCCGATGCGCCGATCCGGCTGCGCACCAGTGAAGGCGACGTCCGGATCGCCGGCGCGAACGGCGCGGCGTCGGAGTTCCGCATCCAGTCCACGCCCACCGGTGATGGCGCCGTCGACGTCAGCGTCAGCAAGGGCAGTCTGGTCGTCAAGTCGGGCAGCGGCGAGCGCAAGCTCGAGGCGGCGAGGCGTACCGAGCCTCCGCCGATCGCGAAGAAGCCGGTGTATCGGCCACGCCCGAAGCCGGTCGCCAGGATCGGCTTTCCGCAGAGCGTGTCGCCGCGCATCGATGCGAAGTTCAAGTGCCCCGCGGGCTCGCGGATCCCGCTGACGTGGAACGCGGTGCCCGGCGCGACCAGATATCGCGTCGTCGTCGCCAAGGACATGTCGTTCCGGACCGTCGTGTTCTCGAAGGAGCTGACCGCCACCCAGATCGCCTTCGCGCCGCGCGGTCCCGGCACGTACGTGTGGCGCGTCGCCGCCCGCAACGCTCGCGGTTACGGCGAGTTCGGCTTCGCGCGCCGGATCTTCTGCAACTGACGTAACCGAGGTCGAGCGGGCCGCCACTGTTGCGGTCATGTGGATCCGGTCGCTCCCCGTGCTCGTGGTGTCGTGGTCGTGCAGTGCGCGGCATCCAGCACCGCTGGTCACCTCCGTCGCGATCCCGCTGACCGCCGCGACGGCGAGTCTCGCCGGCGACGACACCACGCGAGATCAGCTGTCGCCGCCGTTCACGCTGAGCGCGTCCGACGGCAGCGGCCTCGCGCTGACGCGCGTCGATGCGAAGGCCGTCGTCGAAGGCCCACTCGCGTTCACCGAGCTGCACCTCTACTTCCGGAACACCGAGGCGCGCACGCGCGAGGGCACGTTCCAGATCACGCTGCCCGAGCGCGCCGCGATCTCGCGCTTCGCGATGGAGCACGCCGGCCAGTGGATGGAGGCCGAGGTGGTGCCGAAGCTGGTCGCGCGCCGCGCGTACGATGACTTCCTTCACCGCAGGCAGGATCCGGCGCTGCTCGAGCGCGCCGCCGGCAATCAGTTCACCGCGAAGGTGTTCCCGATCGCGGCGAACGCCGACAAGCACCTGGTGATCAGCTACAGCCAGGAGCTGCCGGGCAAGCGCTACACGCTGCCGCTGCGCGGCCTGCCGTCGACCAACCAGATCGATGTCGAGCTCGCGTTCACGGCCGCCGACGGCTCGCGCCAGCTCGATGCGCTCCACCAGCGCGACTGGCAACCGGACCGCGACTTCACGACGCGCGCGTCGACGACCGCCGCGGCGATCGGTGCGAACGGCGCGGTCGCCGCGCAGGTCGAGATCGGAGCCACGCTCGGCCGCGACGAGCTTGCCGCCCTGACACTGCTGGTCGACACCAGCGGGTCGCGCGCGCTCGGGTTCACGCGCTACGTCGCGACGGTCCGCCGGCTGATCGCGCAGCTTCGCGGCGACCTCCCGCTGTCCGTGGTCGCGTTCGACCAGGACAGCCAGCTGGTGTTCTCCGGTCCGGCGGGCGGCTTCGGCGATGCGCACGCGCGCGCCTTGCTCGAGCGCGGCGCGGCCGGCGCCTCGGATGTCGGCCAGGCGCTGGCGTGGCTCGCCGCGAATCGCCAGGCGCGATCGCGCGTCGTGATCGTCGGCGACGGCGTGATCACCGCCGGCCTCGAGGGCCGCGAGCTCCAGCAGGTGATCGAGCGGCTGCCCGGCGTCGAGCGCGTCGACGTCGCGCTCGTCGGTGGCCTGCGCGACGACCGCACCGCTACCCAGCGGGTCAGCGCGAAGCTGCCGCGGCGTGGCGCGGTGCTCGATCTCGAGATCGATCCTGTCGTCACCGCGCTCGGCGAGCGCGTCGCCACCGACGTCGCGATCGAGGTTCCGGGGGCGAGCTGGGTCTCTCCGCGCCGGATCGCGAGCGCACGCGCCGGCAGTCGCGTGATGGTGTACGCGCGCGGCATCACCAGCCCCACGGTCGACGTGATCGTCGGCGGCAACCGGCAGCGCCTCCAGATCCTGCGCGGCATGCCGCCGCTCGTCGACCGCGCCGTCGCCGGTGCCGAGCTCGCCGGGCTCGAGGCCGCCGCCGCGCGTGCCAGCGGGGACGAGCGGACTGCGCTGCGGAAGCAGATCGCCGCGAAGTCGGTGGCCGCACGCGTGCTGTCGAGCGAGACGTCGATGCTCGTGCTCGAGAGCGACGGCGACTACGCGCGCTACGGGATCGATCGCACGGCGCTCGCCGACGTGCTCGTCGTCGGCCCGAGCGGTCTCGAGTGGCGTCACCGCGACGCCGCGCCGTTGCCGGGCCCGAGCAAGCAGCCCGTGCAGGAGGCGATCCGCGATCCGCTCGCGCCACCACCTCCGGTCACCCCGCCAGCTTCCGCGCGGGTGACCACCGGCGTCGATCAGGATCACGACGGGATCCTCGACGCCGAGGATAGGTGCCCGGACGAGCCCGAGAGCTACAACGGCCTCGATGACGGCGATGGCTGCCCGGATCGCGGCCGCGTGATCGTCACCGACACGGCGATCACGATCCTCGAGCCGATCTACTTCACTGCCGACAGCGCGCGTCTCGATCCGCGATCGCGCCCGATCCTCGACGCGGTCGCCGCGACGCTGATCGACAACAAGGACATCCTGCTGCTCGAGGTCCAGGGCCACACCGACCATCTCGGCGACGCTGCCGTGAACCTCGCGCTCTCCGAGCGTCGCGCCGAGGCCGTGCGCCGCTATCTGATCGACGCCGGCGTCGAGGCGCAGCGGCTGATCGCGAAGGGCTACGGCGAGACCCAGCCGCGTGCCGCCGGCACCACGGCGGCCGGGCGAGCGCGCAACCGTCGCGTCGACTTCCTGATCCTCCAGCGCAGCGAGGGCACGGCGATTCCCGCTCCGCCGCCAACTCCGGCACCTCCCCCGCCTCCTCCTCCGCCGGCGGTGACGGGCGAGCTCGCCGCGATCCACAAGGCGATCGCCGATCGCGATCTCGAAGCTGCCCTCTCACGCGCGCGCGACTGGCACCATCGCGAGCCCGGCAACGTGCTCGCGCTGATCGGCCTCGGCGAGGCGCTCGAGGCGAAGCACGCCGGCGCCACGGCGGCACGCGTCTACGGCTCGATCATCGATCTGTTTCCCGGCCGCGCGGACATGCGGCGGTTCGCGGGCGAACGACTCGCACGCTTGCCGATCGCGAACGAGCTCGCGATCGACACCTTCCGGCGCGCCGTCGCCGATCGTCCCGATCACCTGAGCGGCCATCGCCTGCTCGCATACGCCTACGTCCGAGCCGACCGGCTGGCCGACGCGTTCGCCGCGATCCTCACCGGTCTCGGCGGCGACTATCGCGCCACCAGCTACGCCGGCGGCAACCGGATCCTCGGTGACGATGCCGCGATCATCGGCGCGCTGTACGCGCAGCGGTTCCCTGCCCGCCGCGCCGACATCGCGAAGGCGCTCGCCGCGCGCAAGCTCGGAATCGCGACCGCGCCGTCGACGCGGTTCGTCCTGCACTGGGAGACCGACGCCAACGACGTCGACCTCCACGTCGTCGACGCGAAGGGCAACCACGCCTTCTACCGCGCACCCAAGCTGGCGACCGGCGGCGAGCTCTACGCGGACGTCACCACCGGCTACGGCCCCGAGTGCTTCGCGATCCCGGGCGCGCCCGGCGCGGGGCCGTACGAGCTGTCGGTGCACTACTACGCGCAGGGGCCGATGGGCTACGGCATGGGCGTGCTCGAGGTGCTGCGCTTCGACGGCAAGCGACTCGCATCGCAGCATCGCCCGTTCGTCGTGATGACGAACAACGCGAAGCTCGACCTCGGCGCGTTCTAGGCGGCTCGCGTCTTCGCGCGCTGCTTGCAGACCTCGAACGCCGCGACGCGATACGCCTCGGCGAGCGTCGGGAAGTTGAAGATGTTCTCGATGAACGCCTCGGCGCGCCAGCCGGCGACGATCGCGACCTGGCCGACGTGGACCAGCTCGGTCGCGCCTTCGCCGACGACCTGCACACCGACGACGCGCTCCTGCGGATCGCACACCAGCTTGAGCAGACCGTGCTCGATCGCGGAGATCTGACCGCGCGCCAGCTCCTCGAACCGCGCGCGACCGACGATGCAGCTCCCGAACTTGTCGCGTGCCTGCGTCTCGCTCATGCCGACGCTCGCCACCTCCGGGATCGAGTAGACGCCGGCGGGCACGAGCTGCGCGGTCGCCGGCTCGGGAATGCCGAGCGCGTGACAGGCGGCGCGCCTGCCCTGCTCCATCGCCGTCGCGGCGAGCGACGGTGGCCCGATGACATCGCCGACGGCGTAGACATGTGGCACCGCCGTACGCAGGTGCTCGTCGACCGCGAGCAAGCCGCGACCATCCGGCGCCACGCCGGCGGCCTCGAGGTTCAGGCCCTGGAGACAGGCGACGCGGCCGAGGCAATAGAGCAGCTTCTCGCTGCGGATCACCTGGCCATCGTCGAGCACGGTGAACACCGTGCCGCCCTCGACCTCGATCGACCTCGCGGTGCGACCGCCGAGATAGCGACCACCGTCGCGCTCGAACGCGGCCTTGACCTCGACGCCGAGCTCCTCGTCGAGAAAGCCGAGCGGACGCGGCGACCGATCGATCATGGTCACCTCGACGCCGAGCGCGGCGAACGTGCACGCGTACTCGGTCGCGATCACGCCGCTGCCGATCACCGCCAGCGACGTCGGCAGGTACGACAGCGACAGGATCGAATCGCTGTCGAGCACGCGCTCGTGATCGATCGGCACGTCGGCGGGGTTGCGCGGCTGCGAGCCGGTCGCGATCACCACGAACTTCGCCTCGACGCGCGTCACCCGGCCATCGGGCGCACGGATCTCGAGCTCGTGCGGCGACACGAACCGCGCGCGGCCGTGCCAGCGCTCGACGCCGTTGCGCTCGAGCTGCTCGCCGATGAACTTCTGATGTGCAGCGACCACCTGGTCGAGCCGGCTCATCAAGCTCGCGAGCTTGAGATCGTCGGCCGGCTTGAGGTCGAGCGTGCCCGCCGATCTCCTGCGGACCAGCCCGAGTGCGACCGCGGTCTCGCGCAGCGTCTTCGACGGGATGGTGCCGCGATGCACGCAGGCACCACCGGCCTTCGCCGTCTGCTCGACGACGAGCACGCTCGCGCCGGCCTTCGCAGCCTGGATCGCCGCCTTCTGGCCGGCGGGCCCGCTACCGATCACGAGCAGGTCGAACTTCATGCCAGCTCCTTCACGGTCTGGTCGATGACGTCCTTCTTCGCGACGATCGCCTCGACGTCCTCGGGATACATGTCGAGCGCCTCGGCGTGCCAGCCGCCATCGCGCTTGTCGTGCGCCAGCCGATCGGCGAGCGCGACCAGATGCGACAGCTCGTTATCCGGCGAGTGATGCCGGCGCACCGCCTCGGCGACGCGCGGCGGCAAGCCCCAGCGGTCGGCGAGCGCACCACCGACGCGCGCGTGCGCGGCCGCCACCGACGGCCACACGTTCGCGGGCTCCATCGGTAACCGCTCCTCGCGATGCAGATCGACGAGCGCCTGCAACAGGATCGGCCGGCCGATGTCGTGCAGCAGCCCGGCCATGAACGCCTCGTCGCCGAGTCGCTTGCGGTGCTTCGCGATCTCCGCCGCGTACAGCGCGGTCGCCAGCGAGTGCGCGAACGTGTCGCGCACCTCCGCCTCGAAGCCGGGCACGCGGAACACCCGCGCCTGGCTCGCGATCACGAGGAGGATCTGCTTGATGGTGACAAACCCGAGCCGGCCGATCGCCTGATCGAGCGACACCAGCTTGGTGGCCGCGGCATACGCGGGTGTGTTCGCCACGCGCATCACGTGGGCGACCAGCGACGCGTCGAGCCGGACCACGTCCGCGAGCCGTCTCAGATCGCAGTCGGGCTTGCCCGCCATGTCGAGCGCTCGCGCGATCGTGTCGGGCAGGATCGGCAGGACCAACCCGCCGCCGGTGGCGAACGCGTTGAACCGCTTCTGGATCGAGGCAGAGAGGGCCATGCAGAGGGGTGACTCGGCCGCCCTTCCACCCTTTCGAGGGGGAGAGATCCGCTCAGACTTCGTCGGTGCCGGTCTGCACGCCCTCGAACAGCACCATCGACAGATAGCGCTCGCCGGTGTCGGGCAACATCGCCAGGATCACGCTCCCGGCCGCTGCCGACTTCGCCACCTCGAGCGCGGCGTGGAACGTCGCACCCGACGAGATGCCACAGAAGATGCCTTCCTTGTGGGCGAGCGTGCGTGCCGCCGCGATCGCATCGGCATCCGCGATCGGGATCCGCTTGTGGAACACCTCGCGGTCGAGCACCGCCGGGATGAAGTCCGGGGTCCAGCCCTGGATCTTGTGCGACGCGAACTCCTGGCCACCGAGCAGCTGCGCGACCGCCGGCTCGGCGACCACGATCTGCGTATCCGGCCGCGCGACCCGCATCATCTGCCCGACGCCGGTCAGCGTGCCGCCGGTGCCGTAGCCGGTGACGAAGTAGTCGAGGCGCTTGCCGGCGAAGTCCGACAGGATCTCCGACGCGGTGGTCGCCCGGTGATACGCCGGGTTCGCCGGGTTCTCGAACTGGCTCGCGAGGAACCAGCCGTGCTGCTTCGCCAGCTCGGCCGCCTTCTTGACCATCCCCGTGCCACGCTCGGCCGCCGGCGTCAGCACGACCTTCGCGCCGAAGCCGCGCATGATCTGGCGACGCTCCATCGAGAACGAGTCGGCCATCACGGCGACGAACGGATAGCCGCGCGCCGCACACACCATCGCGAGCGCGACACCGGTGTTGCCCGACGTCGCCTCGACCACGGTCTGACCCGGCTTGAGCGTGCCCTTGCGCTCCGCATCCTCGATGATCGCGAGCGCGAGGCGATCCTTGACCGAGCCGCCCGGGTTGAACGACTCGACCTTGACGTAGATCGAGACGTTGCTGGGGGCACTGCGCTGGACCTTCACGATCGGCGTGCGCCCGATGGTCTGCGTGATGTTGTCGTAGATCATGGCGCGCACCATACCTCCGAAGCCCGGTGCGCACAGACCCACGACGGTCGTGTTTGTGGCCCCTCGGTCATGGAGCTTGCCCGGGGCTGGAAGGCGAACCACCCTGCACCGGAGTGGACCGGTTTCTGATCTACTCGAGCTCGGTGACCGACGCCGAGCTCGACGCCCTGTATCCGGAGGAGCTGCGCGCTCGCTCGGAGCTGCACTGGACCTCGGTGGCGATCGCGCGCCGTGCGATCGCGATGCTCGAGGGTGCCACCGTGCTCGATGTCGGTTGCGGTCCGGGCAAGGTCTGTCTCCTCGCGTTGCTCGCCGGTGAGACCTGGTGGGGCGTCGATCACGACGCGCCGTCGATCGATGCCGCGAACCACGCCGCCTACCAGCTCGGGCTGCGCGATCGCGCGCGCTTCATCCACGCATCCGCGTGGGACGTCGACTGGTCACAGTTCGATGGCTTCTACTTCTTCAACCCGTTCCCGGTGCTCCCCGAGGACCCGCGCAACGCGTTCCAGAAGTACGGTGCCTTCGTCACCGAGTGCGTGCGCGCCGAGGAGCGGCTCGCCACGCTGCGTCCCGGCACGCGCGTCGTCACCTATCACGGCTTCGGCGGTGACATGCCCGGGTGCTTCGACCGGATCGGTCGCGAGGCCGCCGGCACCGACGAGCTCGCGCTGTGGCTTCGTCGCTAGGGAGTGGCCGGAGGCGGTGCGCCGGGCGGCGGCTCCTCGGGACACACCGGCCCGAGGTGATCGAGCGCCTCGAACGAATCGGGATGCGGCCGCAGCCACACCAGGTGACGGCCGACCTGCGCGCGCCCACCGCCGAGCCCGTACGTCGTGTACTCGCCCGGGCCCTCGGCGATCAGCACCTTCGCGCCGGTCTTGTCGGCGAGCACCGCGGTCAGCGCGAGCGGATGCTCCTGGCCCTCGGTGATCTTCATGGGTGCACCGTCGGGACCGACGATGAAGAACCCGCTGTAGCGCTCGCCCTTCCACTCGCACTCCTCGGAGACCTGCAGCCAGTTGACGGCGCCGGCCCACGCGACCGGCTGACCGCCGACATCGACCTGCGCGAACGACCACAGCTTCTCGCACGTCGGAGCCGCGCACTCCTTGTCCGGAACCAGCGCCGCGAGGTTCTGCGGGATCGGCGTCTCCTTCGCAGGCTTCTGCCACTTGCCGGCCTTGTCGTACTCGCCGAGACGCTGCGACACGCCGCGCGGGCCGATGACCTGGCACTCGTTCGGAGTGTCGGACGACACCACCGCGATCGCCGACGCGTTCGCCGGATCCGGCGGCGGCTGGCAGCCCGTCAGCTCGACGCCGTACGTGATGTTCTTCTCGGGCGCATCGATGCCGACCGCGTAGTAGTTGCCGATCGTCAGCTTGCACGGCTGGCCGCGAGGATCGAGCAGCCACAGGTTCTGCGGTGGCGCCGGCACGCCGGCGGCGCTCGCCGCGGCGGCATCGAGCGTCTTGTAATCCTCGGACTCGAGCGTCGCGACCACCTGATCGTGGAGGGGCAACACCCAGCCGGTGTGGCCCTTCTGGCCTTCCTCGGCCGTCAGGTAGGACGCCACGAACACGTTCGCTGCATCGGGACAGCCGATCCCAGGTGGCGTCGGACCACCACCACCCGTCGGCCCGCCCTTCGGCGGACACGCAGCGAGGGTCAACAAGCCGCAGCTGACTACCAGTTGCCGAAACACCATGCTTGGAAAGTAGTCAACTTCGCGATCGCGATCAGCCGTCCGCGACGCCCAAATACCGCGTGACCAATGCACACGCTTCGTCGACGAGACGCGGATCACGCAACCACTCGGGCGCGACCAGCACCGCGCGATGAACGATCGCCTCGATCGCCGAGCACAGCAGGAACGCCGACAGCTCGGGATCGCGGATCGCGAGCTCGGCTTGCCGCGCCTTGAGCAGCTCGGTGACCGCGCGATGCCCCAGCACGTCGAGCTCGTGCACCCGCTTCATCCGGCCGACGCGCGGCACCTGCTCGGTGAGCACGCGATGCAGCTCGGGATCCACCGCGTGCGCCTGGATCGTCATCTCGATCACCACGCGCACGCCTTGCGAGAACGGCAGCGTGGCGACGCGGGCCAGCTGGCCCATCAGCATCGCGGACATATCCTCGACGTGCTTCTCGATCAGCGCGGCGACCAGCGCCTCCTTGTTCGGGAAGTACTGGTAGAGCGATCCGATCGACACCCCGGCCGCCGCAGCCACCTCGTTGGTGGTGAAGCCATCGAACCCGCGCTTGACCAGAATCCGAGCGCTGGCGGCGAGAATGACTTCCACCGTGGCCTTCGCACGTTCCTGGCGCGGCCGTTTCCGAGGCGTGGTCTTGACTTGGCGGTGCATGGCTCGACTGGCTCGAACTATCGCATAACGCGAGTTGCCAATGTGAGCAATAACTCGCATTTTCGTTTCAATGGCCGCCAACGCGAACGCGCTGTTCTCACCTCCCCCGCCCGTGACCACGGTTCCAGCGCTCGGTGGCCTGCCGCTGATCGGCAACCTGCTGGACTTCCGGCGCGATCGCCTCGCCCTCCAGGATCGCGCGACGAAGCTCGCGCCGCTCGCCCGCGTCGCGCTGATCCACGTGCCGCTGTACGTCACCGCGGATGCCGACCTCGCCCATAAAGTGCTGGTCGAGGACGCGGGCTCGTACAAGAAGTCGGCGGGCCTCGCCTTCCTCGTGCCGCTACTCGGCGAGGGCCTGCTGACCTCGGAAGACCCGACGCACAAGCGCCATCGCAAGCTGCTCGCCCCGGCGTTCGCGCCGAAGCGACTCGCCGCCTATGGCGACACCATGGTCGACGAGACGATCGCGCAGCTGTCCCACTGGCAGCGCGGCAAGGAGATCGACCTGTCCCACGAGATGATGGAGCTGACGCTCGCGATCGCCGGCCGCACGATGTTCGGCGCCGACGTCCGCAGCGATGCCGCTGCCGTGTCGGCCGGTCTCGAGCTGGCGATGCGCTCGATGGTCGACAACCTGACGTCACCGGTCCGGCTCGGCTATCGCTGGCCACTGCCGCGCCACCTCAAGATGAAGCGCGCGGTCGCGATGCTCGACGAGGTCGTCTATCGCGTGATCCGCGAGGGTCGCAAGGCCGGCGTCGATCGCGGCGACGTGCTGTCGATGCTGCTGCTCGCGAAGGATGACGACGGCACGATGCTGACCGACGTCCAGGTTCGCGACGAGGTGATGACGCTGCTGCTCGCCGGTCACGAGACCACCGCGAACGCGCTGACCTGGACCTGGTACGAGCTCGGCCGCAACCCCGGCGTGCTCGCGCAGCTCGAGCAGGAGATCGCGCGCGTCGTCGGTAACCGGCGCGTCACCACCGACGATCTGCCGAACCTGCCGTACACGCTCGCGGTGATCGAGGAGTCGATGCGGCTCCATCCACCGGCGTACATCACCGGCCGCGAGACCACGCGCGAGGTCGAGCTCGGCGGTCACACGCTACCGCCGCGCGCGATCGTCACCGTCTACATCCGCGCGGTGCACCGCCAGGCCAGGTACTTCCCGAACCCGCTCGCGTTCCTGCCCGAGCGCATGCTGCCCGAGGCGAAGAAGCTGCGGCCGCGCCATCACTACATGCCGTTCGGCGCCGGCCCGCGGGTCTGCATCGGCTCGCACTTCGCGCTGCTCGAGGCGCAGCTCGTGCTGGTGACCATGATCCAGCGCGCCCAGCTCCAGCTCCTCACCAATCACGTCGTGCCCGAGCCGCTGGTCACGCTGCGCCCGAAGGGTGGCATGCCCGCGCGGGTGACGAGCATCTAGGGAAGAAACCGCGCGCGATGCTCGGGCGACGGAATCTCGCAGGTGTCGTGCTTGCCGAACAGCTTGTAGCGAAGCGCGGCGACGATGCGATAGCCGATGTCGCCGAGGAACGCCGGCCACCAGCGAAACGCGTGCAGCCACGACCACGGCGGCCGCAGGTGCTTCGTCATGTAGAGGAAGGCCTTGCTGCGCAGGTGCACGCGATCGCCGTCGATGAACACCACCGTCGACAGCTGCTCGGGAATCTCGGGGTGCTTCGCGCGCATCGCCGCGGCGGTGTCGCCCTGCAGCGGTGCGAACCGGATCTCGTGATCGCGCTCGTGATGCAGGATCCAGCGCACCGACTTCGCGCACAGGCCGCAGACACCGTCGTAGAGCATCAGCGGCGGCTGCTTCGCTACTTCGGCCGTGGCCATGACCACATCATGCCGCGATCGGACGGCAAGGCAATCCCCGCAACGCAACCGGAGGCAGTCGCATGGCACGAATGATCGAGGCGCGCGCGAACCACGAGATCGTCGACGTCGAGATCCAGCTCGCGAAGCTGCCGCCGGCACTCGACGGCTTCACGATCGTCCAGCTCACCGATCTTCACGTCGGGCTGAGCATCGACAAGGTGTTCGTCCAGCGCGTCGTCGAGCGCGCGAACGCCCTGGCGCCGGATCTGATCGCGCTGACCGGCGACTTCGTCGACGGCAAGGTCGAGGATCTGCGCGACGACATCGCGCCGCTCGCCGGCCTGCGCGCCAGGCACGGCGTCTACGCGGTGACCGGGAACCACGAGTACTACGCCGGCGCCGATCCGTGGATCGCCGAGATCAGCAAGCTCGGCGCGAGGTACCTGCGCAACCAGCGCGTGACGATCGGTGATGGCGACGCGAGCTTCGATCTCGCGGGCGTCGACGATCACAGCGCGCGCGGCCGCGATCACGGCGAGGATCTCGCCGCCGCGACGGCGAACCGCGATCCGGACCGCGCGCTCGTGCTGCTCGCGCATCAGCCTCGTCAGGTCCGGCGCGCCGCGAAGTACGGCGTCGACCTCCAGCTGTCGGGCCACACGCACGGCGGCCAGATCTGGCCGTGGCACTACCTGGTCCGGATCCAGCAGGGCGGCCTGCTCGCCGGTCGCTACGACTACGAGGGCACCCAGCTCTACGTGTCGCGCGGCTGCGGCTACTGGGGCCCACCGGTGCGGTTGCTCGCGCCGCTCGAGATCACGCGCGTGATCCTGCGCAGCGGCTCGCGGCCGCGACCACGCGCCGCTGGCTAGCGTGACGTGACCGCTCGCAACCGTGCGCCGGTGCCCGGACCTTGCCGCCGCGGTTGGCGCACCGGACTGGCCGCGAGCTTGCTCGGACGCGGTACAACGCCGACATGCGCACGCTCGTCCTCGCGCTGGCCCTCGTCCCTTCCCTCGCGATCGCCGGTCCGAAGCTCACGCTCGAGCAGGTGATCGAGAAATCGCTCGCCGGTCCGCGCGGCAACGTCGCCCGCGCCGATGTCGAGATCGCCGTCGAGCGCCTCGATGAAGCCAAGGCGCTCGCCTTGCCGCGCATCAAGGCCACGATGTTCGGCACCGCGAGCCCGGAGATCCGCTGCCTCGACGCGCAGTGCACGGCGACCGAGCCGCGCAACTTCAAGTTCGACTTCAGCGGGCTCTACGGCTCCGCGCAGATCGAGCTGTTCCAGCCGATCTGGACGTTCGGCAAGGCCACCCACGGCTTCAAGGCGGCGAAGGCCGGCGTCGAAGCGCAGAAGGCCCTCGGCGATGAAGCGGCCGGCGATGCGGTGGTCGAAGCGGCGCGCGCGTTCTGGAGCGTCAAGCTCGCGCGCGAGCTCGGCTACATGCTCGACGACGGCATCGAGGAGATCGACAAGGCGATCACTCGCATGAACGCGCGCACCGGCGAGGACGCGCCGAGCGTGCAGGACAAGCAGCGCGTCGCCGTGCTGCTCGCCGAGGCCAAGGCCCAGCGCGCCGATGCGCTCGCCGGCGAACGCCAGGCACTCGCCGGCCTGCGCGCGCTGACCGGCATCCCGGATGCGGATGTCGAGGACAGCGAGCTCGCCGCCGTCGAGTTCAAGCTGCCCGACACGATCAGCGGCGAGAACCGGCCGCAAGCGCGCGCCGCGAAGCTCGGCGTGATCGCCTACGAGGAGCTCACCGAGTTTCACTCCGCGTTCTACTTCCCCGATCTGCTGGTCACGGCGGGCGCGGTGATCGCACGCGCGCAGGGCGCCGACGATCCGCCGTCGGCGTTCGCCAACGATCCGTACAACCGCCAGGGCGTCAGTGCCGGCCTGGCGATGCAATGGACGCTCGAGCCGTGGACCGTCCGTGCGCGCGTCAATCGCGCACGCGCCGAGGCGAAGAAGGCGCGCGCGCTCCTCGATCTGGCGACCGCCGGCGCGAGCTACGATGCCCAGACCGCACTCGCCGAGGCGACCGCCGCGCGCGCCAAGCTCGAGGCCACCGGCGAAGGCGTCAAGGCCGGCCGCGCGTGGGTGGCGTCGATCCTCCAGCTCGATGCGCTCGGCACCGCGGAGTCGAAGGACTTTGCCGATGCCTACCTGGCCTGGTTCGGCATGCGGGCGAAGTGGGCCCAGGCCGCCTTCCAGTGGAATGTTGCCGTCGTGAGACTGGGTCGTGCCACTGGTGAATACCGCGTGAGCGGCTATCGTCCGTGACAGGAGCTTCATGATGCGACGCGTATTGTTCACCCTCGCAATTTCCCTGACCCCGGCCGTCCTGCCCGCTCTTGCCACCCCGGCGGCGGCGCAGCCGGCAAAGGCCGGTCCCGGCACCGCAGCGGTCAAGGCGGCCAACGACAAGATCTTCGATCTGATCAAGAAGAAGGCGCCCGCGGCGGATGTCACCAAGGCGGTCCACGCGTTCTTCAACATCGACGCGCTCGGCAAGGCGGCGATGGCCGATCAGTGGAGCAAGCTCAAGCCCGCCGAGCAGACCGAGTTCTTGAAGCTGCTCAACGAGCTGATCCAGGCGAGCTACGTCAACATCCAGACCGGCAACGTCGCCTACACCACGAACTACGTCTCGGAGACCACGAACGCGAAGGGCAACCTGCTCGTCGCGACCGAGATCAAGACCACGCGCAAGGGCCGGCCGTTCACGATCAAGATCGACTACGAGCTGATCAAGAACGGCGCGAACCTGCAGGCGATGGATCTGATCGTCGACGGCTCGAGCACCGTCGACAACTATCGCCAGATGTTCAACAAGATCATGAAGGACAAGGGCTACAGCGGCCTGGTCGAGAAGATGAAGGCCAAGCTCGCCGAGCTGCAAAAGCCGCCGGCCGCGTCGAAGACCTAGGGATCGCCAAGCGCTCCCATCGGGGCGCCGGTCGCGTAGGATGCGCGCATCGTGCCCACAAAGGCGAAGGGTCCAGAGGCGCCAGTCGCGACGAAACCCGAAGAAGCGGCCAAGCCCAGGGGCGACCTCCCGAAGAAGCGTCCGTCGGAGCCGCGCCTCGACGTGATCGCCGCGGCGAAGCCGAAGCTGGAGGGCCCGAAATCCCGGCCGTCGGAGCCGCGCCTCGACGTGATCGCCGCGGCGAAGCCTCCCGCTGCCCGGAGTCCTGTCGCCCCCAAGCAGGTCGCGGTGAAGCCGGAACCTGCGAAGCCGGTCGCTCCGGTGAGGCCGTCGGATCCGGCGATGGCCAGACCGAAGAAGCCGGAAGCACCGCCGAAGCCGAAGCCGACGAAGGGCGAGCTTCCGGCCGAATGGAAAGCGCTGCTCGGCAAGCCGCTGACCTGCACGTGGCGGCGCGCCAGCGGCTCTCTGATCGAGGTGATCGACTGGGCGAAGCTCCCGGATCGCGCGCGGTGGCTGTCCGACGTGTTCGGCGACTGCGATCCCGGCAAGCACTTCACCGGCCTGATCGCGAACAAGAGCGGCGCGATCGAGTGGACGAGCGGGACGATGTTGCCGGTCGCGCTGCTTGGCCAGCAGCATGGCGGCGAAGGACAGCTCGAGGCGATCTTGTTGATCGACACGTCGACGGCCGACAGCCCGATCTTCGCGATCGAGGTCGACGGCACCGCGATCCCGGCGAAGAAGCCGCAGCAGGTCGCGGCGAACCTCGCGGCGCTCAAGATCGAGATCGTCAAGCCGGAAGCGAAGGCCAGGGCGGCGAAGGCCGGCGCCGACTTCGATACCAAGCGCGCCTCGATCGCCTCCGGCAAGATCGCCGGTGACGCACGCAAGGTGCTGACCGCGCTGACCGGCGACAAGGATGGCGGCGCGAGCTATCTCGCCGAGCAGATCACCAAGAAGCCGAAGCCACCCGAGGGGCGCGACCCGCGCTGGATCGAGGCGCTGCGCGACGAGCTCGCGAAGTCGATGGTGTTCGCGAGCACCAGCTACCAGGGCGAGACGTACATGCTGGCCGGTGCGCTCGCGTCGTTCGGCGAGGCGGCGATTCCCGCGCTGATCGCCGCGTTCGAGACCGCGCTCCAGAGCTATCCGAAGAAGTCGCTCGGCTACGGCGTCAAGCCGGTGCTCGACGCGTTCGACTACCTGAAGTCCGATGCCGGTGTGCCGCTGGCGCTCGCCATCATCGAGCGCGCCGACAAGCCGGAGAAGAGCTGGGCGATTCCGCCCGTGCTCGACTACTTGAAGACGCGCACCGACAAGCGCATCGCTCCCGCCATCAAGAAGCTCTACAAGAAGGCGGCGCCGAAGAAGCCGATGCACTACATCGACGACCTCGAGGCCCTCGTAAAGCAACTCGACGTATAGTCGCGCGGCATGTCACTCCATCTGCCGCATCGCGAGCGCGCCGTCGCGTGGCTCGCACAGGATCAGGATCCGGTCACCAAGAAGGAGCTCCAGGATCTGCTCGCCGCCGTCGACAAGAATGACGAGGCGGCGATCAAGGATCTGATGGAGCGCTTCGAGGGCATGCTCGAGTTCGGCACCGCCGGTCTGCGCGGCATCCTCGGCGCCGGGCCGCAGCGGATGAACCGCGTGCTGGTCAGGCGCGTGGCGATGGGCCTCGGGATGTACCTGCTCGCCAACGTCAAGGAAGCGAAGCGACTCGGCGTGCTGATCGGTCGCGACGCGCGCAGGAACTCGAAAGAATTCTCCGAGGACAGCGCGCGCGTGCTCGGCGGCCTCGGCATCAAGGTGTTCCTCGCCCACCGGCCGTGGCCGACGCCCACCACCGCGTGGGCCGTGGTCGAGAAGAAGGCGTGCGCCGGCGTGATGGTCACCGCGTCGCACAACCCGCCGGCCTACAACGGCTACAAGGTGTACTGGAGCAACGGCGCGCAGATCGTGCCGCCGCACGACACCGGCATCGCCGCCGCGATCGACAAGGTCGATCACCCGACGCCCGATCAGCTGCCCGAGCTCGACGATCTCCGTCGCGACGGACTGCTGATCGATCTCGACGAGTCGTTGCACGACGACTACCTCGACAAGGTCATCGCGTTGCGAGCGCAGAAGCTGGACGGGCAGGAGAACGACCTGACGATCGCGTACACGCCGCTGCACGGCGTCGGTGCGCTGTCGGTGGAGGGCGCGCTGAAGAAGGGCGGCTTCCCGAAGTTCTTCACCGAGAAGTCGCAGCGCGAGCCCGATCCCGAGTTCCCCACCGTCGCGTTCCCGAACCCCGAGGAAAAAGGTGCGATGGACAAGGTCCTCGCGCTCGCGACGGAGAAGAAGGCCGACCTCGTGCTCGCCAACGATCCGGACGCGGATCGGTTGTGCGTCGCGCTGCCCACCGCCGATGGCACCTACGCGCCGCTGACCGGCGATCAGGTCGGCGTGCTGCTCGCCGATTACCTGCTGACCGTCGGTCCGGCGGACAAGCGCATGGTCGCCACCACGATCGTGTCGTCGCAGCTCCTGAGCTTCCTCGCCAAGGAGGAGAAGGCCGACTATCGCGAGACGCTGACCGGCTTCAAGTGGATCGGCAACGCCGCGATCGACTACGAGCGCGAGCATCATGGCCGCTTCGTGGTCGGCTACGAGGAGGCGCTCGGCTACTCGGTCGGTCCGCTGGTGCGCGACAAGGACGGCGTGTCCGCGGCGCTGATCTTCGCCGAGCTGACGGCGTGGAACCGGGCACGCGGCAAGACCGTGCGCGACCACCTCGACGACATCTATCGCAAGGTCGGGCTGTTCGTCACCGAGCAGGTGTCGCTCACCAAGCCCGGCGCCGAAGGGATGATCCAGATCAAGGCGGCGATGGCGAAGTTCCGCGGCGATCCGCCGAAGCAGCTCGGTGGCCACGTGATCGAAGAAGTCGTCGACCTCTCGAAGAGCGACGGCAAGTTCCCGCCGTCGGACGTGCTGGTGTTCAAGCTCGCCGGCGGCCGCCGCGTGATCATGCGACCGTCGGGCACCGAGCCCAAGCTCAAGAGCTATTACGAGGTGCGCATCCCGGTGAAGGGCAACGAGCCGATCGCCGATGCGCGCAAGCGCGGCCTCGAGGATCTCGGCAAGCTCCGCGATGCACACCAGGCGCTGCTGAAGTAGCTAGCCCAGGAGCGCGAAGAACTTCTCCATCTGGTCCTTCTGGCGCGGCGGCATGTACTCGAAGTTGCGGCCGCGATCGATGATCTCCCAGAACTCCTTCGACTCGACCTTGGAGAGCTGCTCCTTGATCGAGTCGAGGCGCGCGCGATCCTCGCCTGCCATGTCGAGCGCGATCTTCTTCGCTCGATCCTCGGCGCCGGCCTGCAGGTAGTAACAGGCGAGCTTGATCTGCGCCTTGCGGATGCCCTGAAGGCCCGACTCCTGACGCTTGAGACGCAGCGGCTGGTCGAGCTCGAGGAACATCGCGAGCATCTTGTCATCGAGGTCGGCGCGCGAGGCCGAGGCCGGCATCGAGGCGTGGGCGAACTCGCAGAGCGCCGAGACGTCGTAGGCGACCGTCTCGGTGACGAAGCCGAGTTGCATGTCGTAGCTGGTGCGGCCGTAATAGATCATGTGGCGCACGCCCTCGACCGCGAGGTCATCGGCGCCACCCTTGATCATGCTCTCGACGAGCAGCCGGTACTGGTTGAGCACGTTGTACGCGGTGCGCACCGCGCGTGCGTTGAGGGCCGCACGCAGGTAGCTGTTCATGAACCGGAACGCGAGCTCGACCGCCGGGCGGTCCTTCTTCGCGAGCGCCGCCTCGCCGACGTAGCGCGTATCGATGGCGATCAGATAGTTGATGTCGGGCATCTCCGACTGCGCCTCGGCGTAGATGCCGAGGTACTGGCGGAGCGCCTTCCATTCGAGCCACGTCTTGTCGGCCTCCAGCTCGCGCAGCGACTCGGGATCCATGGCGACGAAGTCGGGGTTGTCGCGAATGCCCTCGCCGATCTTGAACCACTCGGCCTGCGCGCGATTCTTGACCTCGAGGTACTGGACGACGAAGTCCTTGATCGCGTCGACGGCGCGCGACGCGATGATCTTGTCCTTGCCGCCGATCGAGTTCGACGTGATGTCCGTCAGCTCCTCGAGTGCCGCGATCGCGGGCGCCTGGCCATCGCGGATGTTCTGCGGATCGCGCTCGGTGGCCGCCGCGACGACATCCTGCACGGCTTGCTCCTCGATCCGCGTCACCAGGTTGGTCGGCGCGAGGAAGCGGAACACGTACGCGAAGTACGGCAGCATCATCACCAGGCCGATCGCGGTGGCGACCATGACGACCAGCACGGTCGCGCGCGGTGCGAAGTCATTCTTGAGCGCGAGCGAGGTGGCGACGCCGACGACGCAGGTGACGACGTAATAGATCATCACCGCGATGTTGGTGCGATCGCGCAAGAACATCTGCGCGACGCCGGTGTAGCGCTCCGACGTCAGCTGGACGAGGAGCGAGACCACGGTGATCACGATGCCGAGCACCGCCGCGGTCAGGCCGGCGAGACCGGTGAGCGCGTCGCTGATGTTCCCCGGATCGAAGTGAACGTAGTAGTTGCCGGCGTTCGCACCGTCGCGCGACACCGGCTCGCCGCCGGTCCAGTTGAAGTCGACGAAGTAGAAGCCCGCGAACACGAGCAACGCGATCGTCGCGATGATCGCCATCGGCACCAGCCACAGCCGGAGCCCGCGCTTCTGCGGCGAGCGACGACGACGACGGCGCGGATTCACCGATCGACCTTACAACAAGCTGCTCACGGCAACAGCGATGCGGGCACCGCGTTGGGCGTCGGTGCCGTGAACGTGGTGTCCCACGTCATCGCGGTGTTCTCGGAGGTCTCGTCGTCGCCGGCGATGCCGTTGGCGCCCGATGCTTCGAAGCCGGTCTCGAGCGCGACGCGCTTCGTGGATTGCCCGGCGCCGGGCGTTCCGGACTGCGCCGCGATCGTGCGCGAGTCCATGCCGTAGGTCGAGGGCGTGCTGTCGGCATCGGGCCCGTCGATCGCCACGCCGCTCTTGTCGATGATGCCGTTGGCCACGGTGGGGACACCGACCAGCAGCAGATCCGAATCGGCGACCAGATCGGACTGGCCGTCCCAGCGGAACAGCACCACGAGCTCGCCGGCGTTGGTCAGCGTGGGGGTGCCGCTCGAGGCGATCAGCTGCATGCCGCCGGAGCCAGCCGCGAACGTCGGCGCGGTGCCGTACGTGGTCTGGAAGCTCGCGGCGGTATCGAGCGCCACGGTGATCACGCCGCCGGCCGGGATCGACGCGCCGGCGTTGAAGCGGATGATGAAGTCGCTCGACTCGACGGTGACGCCGCCCGGCAGCTTGAAGTAGTTGCCGTTGTCCGAGAGGTAGTACATCGAGAGATCGACCGACGCCGCGGTGGGATTGATGATCTCGATGAACTCGCCGCCGGCCGGGGCCAGCGCGACCTCGGAGATCAGCAGGCTCGCACCGGTCGGCGGTGGCTCGACCGAGGTGTCGGGCGCGGGGCCGTCCGGATTCGGCTGGACCGTGCCGCCATCGGGATCTGGCGTGACCGGCGAGTCGGGCGTCGGGTCTTCTTCACCCAGCGGACGACCACCGGTGGCGCAGGCGCCGAGCGTCAGGACGATCAATCCGCACAACCGTGGCCGCACGGCCGGCTTGGTACCAAAAGGCGATGCAGCGCGGCAAGCCAATTCTCTGCTGCACAGACCTCCACAGAACCGTCACGTTTCGGTAGGTTCCCTGCTCTCAGGCAAGGAGATCGCACGTGGCTGATTCACTCGAAGAGCGTGGCAGGGCGCTCGAGAACCAGTTCTTCGACAAGGAGAACAAGCAAAAGCTCGCCGCCATGAAGGAGAAGATGGACTCGCAGACCACGCGCGAAGAGCTTCGCAAGGCGTCGGGCATGTCCGACGACGCCGTGCTCGACAAGCTCGTCGGGCTCGGGCTGCGCGCCAACACGATCGCCGCGCTGTCGCTGGTGCCGCTGATCGCGGTCGCGTGGGCCGACGGCACGATCCAGGAAAACGAGCGGCAGGCGATCCTCCAGGGCGCCGCCGGCAAGGGCCTCGAGACGGGCACCGATGGCTACGAGCTGCTCCAGACCTGGCTCGCCAAGCAGCCGTCGGAAGAGCTGTTCACCGCGTGGGAGGCCTACATCAAGGCGCTCGCGTCGCAGCTCAACGACGAGCAGAACCGCCTGCTCAAGAACCAGATCGTCGGCTTCGCGAAGATGGTCGCGGCCTCGGCGGGTGGCATCCTCGGTTTCGGCAAGGTGTCGGGCAGCGAGGAGAAGATCCTCGAGCGCATCGAAGCCGCCTTCAACCGCTAGGCCGAGCTCGCTCCAGCCATGAAGTTCCTCGGCAAGACCGGGGTCAAGGTCTCGCGCGTCGGCCTCGGCGCGATGTCGTTCGGCGGCGACGCCGACGAGAAGACCGCGTGGGATCTGTATCGCGCCGCGCGCGATGCGGGCGTCAACCTGATCGACACGGCCGACGTCTACAACGAAGGCCGCTCCGAGGAGTTCCTCGGCCGTTTCATGCGCGGCGAGCGCGACGATCTGATCGTCGCCTCGAAGGCGTACTTTCCGACCAGCCAGGATCCGAACGGCCGCGGCAGCTCGCGGTTTCACCTCGTGCGCGCGGTCGAGAGCAGCCTGCGCCGCCTGCAGACCGATCGGATCGATCTCTACTACCTGCACCGGTTCGACGACGCGACCGACCTCGACGAGACGCTACGCGCCCTCGACGATCTGGTCCGCGCCGGCAAGATCCTCTACCCCGCCGTCTCGAACTTCGCCGCCTGGCAGATCGCGCACGCGCTCGGCCGCCAGGTCGCGGAAGGCTGGGCGCGGCTGGTCGCTTCGCAGCCGATGTACAACCTGGTCAAGCGCACCGCCGAGATCGAGATGCTGCCGATGGCGCAGTCGCTCGGCATCGCGGTGATCCCGTACAGCCCGACGGGCGGCGGCCTGCTCACCGGCAAGTACGGCATCGACCGCAAGCCCGAGAAGGGCCGGCTGCTCGACACCAAGATGTACACGGTGCGCTACGCGACGCCGTCGTTCTACGACACCGCGGAGCGCTTCACCGCACTCGCCGGCGAGCTCGGGCATCACCCCACCACGCTCGCGGTCGCGTGGGTGGCGTCGCATCCGGCGGTCACCAGCGTGCTGATCGGCGGCCGCAACCTCGAGCAGCTCGCGCCGGCACTCGCCGCGAAGAACCTCGTCCTCGACGCCGAGACCTACGCGCGGATCAGCGCGCTGTCTCCCGAGCCACCACCCGCCACCGATCGCAACGAAGAGAAGTCGGCGTTCAACTACGGAAGTCGTTAGGGCGCGATGCCGACGCTCTTGGCGAGCCCCATCAACCCGAACGAGTAGAGCAAGCCGACCACGCCGCACGCCGCGGCGATCAGGCCGAGCAACAGCTGGAACGGGATGATCTTCTGGGCCAGCTCCTGCGCGCGCTGCTCGGCGTTCGGTGCCATGCGGACGATCTGCGGCAGGGCCAGCAGGAAGCCGAGGATGATCGCGACCAGCACGCCGCCGAGGTTCGCCACCGCCAGCATCGCATCGGCCTTGATCGCCTTGAAGGCGGCGATCGGCCCGAGCAGGACGAAGAAGATGATGCCGAATCCGATCATCGTCAGGCCGATCACGGCCTGGAACGGCACGAGCTTCGCCAGGATCCGCTCGGCATCCGGTTTCTTCGCGGCGATCAGACCGGAGCAGGCAATCACGCCACCGAGGATCAGCAACAGCTCGAAGAGGATTCCGATGATTCTCATGGCGACGACGATCGTACGTCCATAACGACGCCGCTGCCAACCGCGTGTTCACCTCAGAACGCGTCGGCCATCAACAGGTTCGTCTTGAGCGGGGCGCGGCGGCGTGCCCGCCGGCGCAGCTCGTCGACGCCATCGCAGTGGTGATGGTCGAGATCGGCGAGCCACTTCGCGTGCAGCCCGGGGTGCTCCTTCGCGGCGGCGCGGACACCGCAGGCGAGCAGCTGGCCGCGGCGATACGGCTCGGTCTCGATCGCGAGCCCCGAGCGCACGTGATCGAGCGCGCGATCGCGGGCGTTCGCCTCGAGCGCGAGCCAGGCAGCCGCGAGATACAGCGACGGATCGTCGGGCGCGGCCGCGATCGCGCGATCGAGCGACGCGCGTGCGGCAGCGACATCGTGCGAGCCCTCGAACACGCGCACGGCGTCGCCGACGTGGACCGTCGCGGCATCGTGCGGCGCGACGATGTCATCGCGCGTGGTGGCGGAGAACCCCGAGCCCTCGTGCGACGCCAGCTCCCAGCTCCCGGCCGGGCCGCGCCACTCCCACGCGAGCTCGGCCACCCTGCCCTCGCAGGTCGGTGCGCGATCGATGCCGACGATCGCCTCGCGCTTCGCCGGCGCGATGGCGACGCAGTGCACGTTGGTGGGCTGCGCGAGCACCGAGCCGAACCGCCTCCGAGCCGGGGGGACCGGCGAGACCGCACCCGCCTGCTGGCGATTGCCGAGGAAGCGGATCAGATCCGCAAGCCCGACCGGCGCGGTCCGCGCCTCCATCTGCGCGCGCAGCTGCGCCTCGCGATTATCTGAGTGGTGCGCCCACGCGTGCGAGGCCGCGAGCTGGCCGCGCTGGATCGCCTCGTTGCGATAGCGATTGTTGCAGATCAAGTAGTCGCCCCGCGCGCGCACCACCTCGACGTGGGGTCCGGCGAGCTCGAGCACGATCGCGCTCTTCTCTCGTGCGCTGCCGATGCAGATGCCCCAGCTCGACGATGCCGGCCGCTCGCGCGCGATCCGGATCGCGTCCTCGAGCGTCTCGGCGCGACGCGCGATGTCGTGGACGACGTCGACGATCATCGCGCCGCTCCACGTCACGTCGCGATGCCAGCGCGTGTGAGGTGCGAGCACCAGACCGGCCTCGTTGATCACGGTGACCACCGGCGCGTCGGCACCGCGGGCGCCGAAGAACCCGTAGGCCTGGCTGGAACCGCCGCCCGCCGCGGCGGGAAGACACACCGTGAACGCCGGGGCGGCGTCCCACACGCCGACCCCGGGGAAGTCGAAGTTGCGGGCGAACATCAGCTCGCCGTCCTCGGTGGCGCTGCCCCACGCCACCACCGTCGAGCACGCGGGCACCGCGGCCGCGGTCGCGTACGACGCGGCGGCCTGGGAGAACGGGCCGAGCTTCGCGCGCGCCGCGAGCGACACGCAGTTCTGCATCGAGTCCATGGTGGCCATCGTCAGCGCGACCAGCTTCTTCTCGCGCGCCGACGACTGCGGCGATGCCGCCTCGACGAACGCGCGCGTGCGCGCCGCGAGCTCGGCCGGCCGGGTCCGCGCGAGCGACGCTTGCCACGCCGTCGCGAGCTGGCGCACCACGAACCGCTCGAGCGCGCTGACATCGCCGGCG
>JAEYYY010000596.1 GCA_023430775.1 Pseudomonadota bacterium | reverse complement strand
GTCATCGCCATCCGACGAATCGCTGAGGTCCGGACCGCGCGACAGGAACAGATCCTCCTCGTCGGCGGCGGTCTGCGCGGCCTTCTCGTACGACGTGTCGTCGATCTCCGACGGACGCGCCGAGACGTCGATGTTGGTATCGACCTGCACGGTGAGGTAGCGGATCACGTTGTCGAGCATGCGGAGGTTGCGCTCCGTCTCCTCGACGACGCCCGGCTGCGCCAGGTAGAGCCAGTACAGGTAGATGCCCTTGCGCTCTTTGGCGACTTCATAGGCGAGGCGGCGCTTGCCCCAGTTGTCGACCTTGATGACCTTGCCGCCCATGTTCTCGATGATCCCCTTGATGCGGGTGTTCACCTCGGCGACGCCTTCGTTCGGCGTGTTGGGGCGGAGGATGTAGATCGTCTCGTACTCGCGAGACGTGTTCGGGGTGTCCCGAAGCGATTGCAGACGTGCCATGTGCGTTCCTTGTGGGTGTAAAGCCCTTCCTTGGCAGGGAAGAGCAAGGGAGCGGCTCTATATCACGGGCTACGCCGAAGGGAACAGGCTTGCGCGCGCGTTGTGCTTGTTCATCGCGGGCACGATGCCGAGCGCGAGCACGGCCGCGATGTCCTCGCAGCCCGCTGAAATCATTTTGTTCACGCCGTCCTCCTGCGCCTTCGGAAAGTCTCCGAGCACCCAGCTCGCGGCGTCCTTGCTGCCCGGCGGGCTATGGGGGTCGCGGCCGACGCCCATCCGCAGGCGAGCGAACTTGTTGCCGAGCTGCTCGGTGATCGAGCGCAGGCCGTTGTGGCCGCCGTGGCCGCCGGCGTTCTTGAGCCGCACCACGCCGAGCGCGAGGTCGATCTCGTCGTGGACGACGAGGATGTGCTCGACGTCGATCTTGTGGAACTGCGCGGTCCGCATCACCGCGAAGCCCGACAGGTTCATGTACTCCATCGGCTTGAGGAGCTGCGCTCGCTCGCGACCGCGCTCGGTCGTGATCAGGCCAGCCGTCACCAGACCGCCGTGTTTCTCGGACCAGTCGGGCAGGCCGGCATCGCGCGCGAGCGCGTCGACCACCATGAACCCGATGTTGTGACGGTTGCGTGCGTACTTCGCGCCCGGATTGCCGAGCCCGACCACCAGCCAGGTCACGGCATCCTCGTCGACGTCCACGTGCTCGTGTCACGTGGCACGTGCACGGCGACCACCATCGGTGATCTACTTCTTGGCGGCGGGCTTCGCGGCGGCGGCCGGAGCAGCCTTCGCGTCCTTCGCAGGAGCGGCCTTCGCGTCCTTCGCGGCGGCCGGCGCGGCGGCGGCGGCACCCTCGGCCGGGGCGGCGCCCTCGACCGGAGCAGCCACGGCCTCTTCGTCGGGCGCGGCGCAGGTGACGACCGCGAGGTCGCGACCGGTGACGACCGAGACGCCGTTCGGCAGCGCGACGGTCGAGACGTGAATCACGTCGCCGATGTCGAGCGGCGAGACATCGACGGTGAGCTTGACCGGAATGTCCGACGGCTTCGCGCGAACCTCGAGCTTGCGGAGCACGATGCGGAGCTGACCGCCGTTGATCGCGCCCGCCGGCTTACCGGTGAACTCGAGCGGAACCTCGGCGAGCACTTCCTTGTTCGGATCGATCGCGAGGAGATCGACGTGCGTGATCTCGCGGCGGATCGGGTGGAGCTGGTAGTCCTTGACGAGCGCGTGCAGCGAGCGCGCGGCGGCGCCGCCTTCGATCGTCAGGTCGATGACGGTGTTCTGCTTGCGGACGGGGTCGAGCGCACCGCGCAGCTGCTTGACGTCGACGACGATCGGCAGCGGCTCGATCCGACCGTCGACCGACGCTCCGTAGCAAACGCCCGGGACCTTGCCCTGGCTGCGCAGCTTGCGGGCCGCGCCCTTGTGACCAGAGTTTTCACGAACCGTGACGGTGAGCTTTCCGACTTCCATGACGTTCTCTCTTCTTCGGCAAGGACCCTAGACAAACAGCGAGCTGATCGAATCGCCGTGGTGAATACGCTTGATGGCTTCGCCGAGCAAGCGTCCGACGCTCTTGACGCGCACCTTGGGGCACGCCGCCCCCTGCTCCGAGAGCGGAATCGTATTGGTGACCACCACATGGGAGAGCGGCGAGTCGGCGATGCGCTGGACCGCCTTGCCGGAAAACACGGCGTGGGAGGCGCAGCACGACACGCTGGCGGCACCGGCATTGATGATCGCGTGGGCCGCGTTGGTCAGCGTGCCCGCGGTGTCGATGATGTCGTCGACGATCACCGTCTTCTTGCCGCGGACATCACCGACGATGTTCATGATCTCGGAGACGTTCGGAGCCGGGCGCCGCTTGTCGATGATGGCGAGCGAAGCACCGAGCCGCTTGGAGAACGCACGGGCGCGCTCGACGCCACCGGCATCGGGCGACACCACGACGGTGCCATCGCCGCCGTAGCCGAGCATCCGCAGCTCCTCGATGAGGACGGGCATCGCGTACAGGTGATCGAAGGGAATGTCGAAGAAGCCCTGGATCTGACCGGCGTGGAGATCCATCGCCAGCGCGCGATCGGCGCCCGCGGCGGTGATCAGGTTGGCGACCAGCTTGCTCGTGATCGGCGTGCGCGGCTTCGCCTTGCGATCCTGCCGGGCGTAGCCGAAGTACGGGATGATCGCGACGATGCTGCCGGCCGACGCGCGCTTGAGCGCATCGATCATGATCAGCAGCTCCATCAGCGACTGGTTCGGCGGCGAGCACGTGGGCTGGACGACGAAGCAGTTGACGCCGCGAACGTTCTCCCCGATCTCGACGTAGATCTCGCCGTCGGAGAAGTGGGTGACGTCGGCGCGACCGAGCGGAATCTCGACGAACTTGCAGATCTCGTCTGCCAGTGACCGATTCGCGTTACCCGTGAAGATGGAGAGCGATTTCAACACGCATGGAGCTCCACCAAAGAGATGGCGATCTACCAGTGCGCAGCCCTCAGAGTCAAGGACTCCTGGACGGGCCGACAATCACCATCGCGCGGCTAACGCGCGAAGATTACAGGCCAGCGGGGATCCGCAGCCCGAGCTCTTTGGCCCGTGCCACCAGCGACCGCGTCTGGTCGGGCGACAGCTCCTCGCCCTCGTCGACCAGGAGGATCGGAACCCCGTCCTCGATCCGGTACTTGAGCCGCGCGGCCGGGCAGACCAGCATCGCCGCGGCCTCGTCGGTGTTTCCCTCGCCGCGCGGAAAATAGATCAGCGGCTGCTTCGACCGCGGGCACACCAGGATGTCGACCAACGCTTCGGCGAGCACGCGCCTTCCTATCACACCTGATCCGGCCGAAAAACAACAACGGGACCGTTTGCCGACGGTCCCGTCAATCTAGGCAAGCTAGTGGAAACGGTCTTTAGTTGCTCGGCGGCGGAGCAGGAGCCGGCGCCGGCGCGGGAGCCGGAGCCGGAGCCGGAGCCGCTGCATCGAGCGAGCTGATCAGCTTGAACTCGACGCGGCGGTTCTTGGTGCGCGCGGCGTTGAGCTTCGCGCCCGTCAGGCCAGCCGGGTTCTCCGCCGGCTGGGTGTCGCCGTAGCCCTTCGCGGTGAGGCGAGAGGCGTCGATGCCCTTGCCGATGAAGTACGCCATCACGGACTCGGCGCGACCCTGCGAGAGCGCTTGGTTGTCCTGGAACTTCGCGCCCGGCTTCGCCTTGAGCGGCTGGTCATCGGTGTGGCCCTGGATCTCCATCTTGAGATCCGGGAACTCCTTGAGGACGTCGACCGCCTTGTTGAGCGTCGCGTTCGACGACGGCAACAGCGTCGCATCGCCGACCTTGAAGTTGATGCCGGCGATCGTGCCGGTGAACTTCTTCAGCTTCGCCGGGATCTCGTCCGCGCAGCCGTCCTCGTCCTGGAAGCCGTTCTTGGTCTCCTGCTGGTCGGGGCACTTGTCCTGCGCGTCGGCCACGCCGTCGCCGTCGTTGTCCGGATCGGGGCAGCCGTTGTCGTCCTCGAAGCCGTCCTTGTCCTCGGGGTCGGTCGGGCACTTGTCCTGCGCGTCCGCGATGCCGTCGGCATCGTTGTCCGGATCGGGGCAGCCGTTGTCGTCCTCGAAGCCGTCCTTGTCCTCC
>JAEYYY010000496.1 GCA_023430775.1 Pseudomonadota bacterium | reverse complement strand
ATCTCGAGGCGCTGGGCGCGCTCGCCGAGGCCAACGCACTGGCGATGCACGCGAGCGCGATCGCCGCGCGTCCTTCGATCCTGTACTGGCAGCCCGCGACGCTCGGCATCCTCGCCGAGGTCCGGGGCCTGCGCTCGTCGGGCCAGCCCGCGTGGGCCACGATGGACGCCGGGCCGCACGTCAAGATCCTCACCACCGCCGCCGCCGCCGAGCTGGTCCAGAACGCGCTGGTCGACAACGCCGGCGTCACCGCGGTCACGATCAGTGCCCCCGGCGGCCCGGCCGAGATCGTCGATCCCACGAAGGTCGTCTCGCTCGCGTGACGCACGCGCCGAGCCTCCACGCCGTCTCGACGACATCTCCACATCCGGGGTGTTGGATCGACATCCGATGTGCCAGCTCGTGGGTCTCGCCGTGATCGCGACCGCGCCGGGAAAATTGATCCTGACCGGGGAATACGCCGTCCTCGACGGTGCACCGGCGCTGGTGATCGCCGTCGACCGCCGGGTCGTCGCCCGCCGTCACGGTCCGCAAGGCACCTCGCCGTTCGTGCTCGCGGTCGCGCGCGAGCTCGAAGCTCGCTACGGCGCGGACTCGGCCGGTGCGGCGGCGGCGCTCGAGCTCTCGGTCGACAGCCGCGCGTTCTACGACGGCCCGAAGAAGCTCGGACTCGGCTCGAGTGCCGCGGTCACTGTCGTCGCGACCGCACTCTCGCTCGCGGTGCAGCACGATTCGGCACAGCTCGACGACGCGCGCCGCCGCGACATCCTCGAGATCGCGCTGGCCGCCCACGCCAACGCGCAAGGTGCCAGGGGCGCGCGTGGCTCCGGCGCAGACATCGCCGCGGCGGTCTACGGCGGCACGATCGCGTTCTCGATATCCGGTGCCTCGGACGCTTCGGTCCGCGCGCCGGACGACTCTGTCCGAGATCCGGACAGTCAGCAGGGCTTCGTTCCCGATCTCGCTCCACCGCCCCATGCCGCCGACGAGCGCGCGCGCGCGATGGCGCGGATGACCTCGAAGCTGGCGCGCTCGATCGCGATGGTGAGCGAGGCCGCCGGCGAGCCCGCCACCCAGCTCGGGCCGCAGATCACGCGCCGCACCTGGCCGGCGGGCGTCACCTTGATCCCGTTCTTCACCGGCGAGTCGGCGGACACCGCGACGCTGGTCTCGCGGGTCGAGGCTGCGCGCACCGAAAATTCGCTGGCCGTGAATGCGGCCCTGTCCGCGATCGCGGACGCGTCGCGCGCCGCGTGCGCCGCGGTCGGCGCTCCCGCGGACCTCGCCGCCACCGGCCTGCTCGCTGCTCTGAAGCTGGCCGGGCTGGCAACCGACCGGCTCGCCGCGGCCACCGGCGTCGACCTGGTGCCGGCCTGCGTGACCGCCGCACGTGTGGCGATGCAGGCACTTGGAGGCACTGCGAAGACCACTGGCGCCGGCGGCGGCGACATCGCGATTGCCGTGATCCCGGCGTCATCGGACGTAACCCTCGCCACCCGTGCGCTCATCGAACGGGGGTGCCAGCCGTTGCAACTGACCGTCGACGACCGTGGCGTGGACACCCGCTTGGGAGCGCAGTAGAACCCGGGGTCACCCGCACCATGAGCTCTCGACTTCCAGGCTTTTACAAGGCGTCGATCGCCGAGCGGCGACGCCTGCTCGCGGCGGCGGCGGGTGTCGCGGAGGCCGATTTCGCCGCGGTCGATCCGGCGGCGCTCGAGCTCGCGGTCGCCGACGGCATGATCGAGAACGTCGTCGGCGAGTACGCGCTGCCGTTCGCGGTCGCGGTCAACTTTCATGTCGATGGCAGCGATGTCGTGATCCCGATGGCGGTCGAGGAGCCCTCGATCGTCGCGGCGGCGTCGAACGCGGCGCGGATGGCGCGGCCGGGTGGCTTCACCACCAAGGTGTCGGCGCCGGTGATGATCGGGCAGATCCAGGTCACCCACATCGCCGACGTCGACGCGGGGGTCGCGGCGGTGCGTGCTGCGGCAGGACAGCTCGTCGAGACGGCGCGCACGTTGATGCCGCGCATGGCCGAGCGTGGCGGTGGGCCGCAAGCACTCGATGTCCGGACGCTGACGAAGTCCGGCCCCGACGGTGGCGTGCTGGTCGCGCACTTGCACGTCGACTGCCGCGATGCGATGGGAGCGAACCTCGTGAACACGCTGTGCGAGGCACTCGCCGATCGCGTCGCCCAGCTCGCCGGTGGTCGCCCTGGTCTGCGCATCCTGTCGAACCTGACCGACGGTCGCACGGTCACCGTCCGCTGTTCGATCCCGCACGCGCAGCTGGCGGGCGAAGGTGCGGACGGCGCCGACGTCGCCGCGGCGATCGCCGCCGCCTCGCGATTCGCCGAGCTCGATCCGTACCGCGCCACCACGCACAACAAGGGCATCATGAACGGCATCGATGCCGTGCTCGTCGCCACCGGTCAGGACTGGCGCGCGGTGGAGGCCGGCGCCCACGCCTACGCCTGCAAGGACGGCACGTACCGGCCGCTCGCGGTGTGGCGCGACGAAGGTGGCGCGCTGCACGGCGAGCTGGCGATGCCGCTTGCGGTCGGCACCGTCGGCGGCGCACTGCACTGCCATCCGAGTGCACGCCTCGCGCTCGCGCTCGCCGGCGTCACCCACGCCGATCGGCTGACCGCTCTGGCAGGTGCCGCCGGGCTCGCCACCAACCTCGCCGCGCTGCGAGCGCTGGCGACCGAAGGCATCCAGAAGGGCCACATGGCTCTGCATGCCCGCAAGCTCGCCCGCCAGCACGCCGATAAGATGGTAAAGGAGACCCCGTGATCCACCGTTTGGGAGTCGCTCGCACCCCCGCACTCGCCGTGCCGCTGCCGCCGTCGCTCGAGCTCGACGCCTGCTACCGCTATTGCGAGGCGCTGTGCCGCGCGCGCCACCACAACTATCCGGTGGCCTCGATGTTCGCGCGCAGCGAGATCCGCAAGCACATCTTCGCGCTGTTCGCGTTCGCGCGCGTCGCCGATGACTTCGCCGACGAGCAGGCCTACGAAGGTCGCCGCGCCCGCGAGCTCGATCGCTGGGAGGAGCAGCTCCACCTCGCCTATCGCGGCCACGCGGAGCATCCCGTGTTCGTCGCGCTCGCCGACACCGTCGACAAGTTCGCGCTTCCGATCACCGAGTTCAGCGAGCTGCTCTCCGGCTTCCGCACCGATCTCGAGCGCCGCCGCTACGCCACGTTCGACGAGCTGCGCAGCTACACGCGCCAGGCCGCCGAGCCGGTCGGTCGCTTGCTGCTCTACATCGGCGGCTACCGCGCGCCCGAGCTGCACGCGTACGCCGAGGATCTCGGCACCGCGCTCGCCGTCGCGCGCCTGATCCAGGACGTGCCGAGCGACTGGCAGCGTGGCCGCGTCTATCTGCCCGCCGAGGATCTTCGCCACTTCGGCGTCACCGAGAGCGACATCGAGCACCGCCGCGTCACCCCGCAGGTCGGTGCCCTCGTCCGCTACGAGGTCGCTCGCACCCGCGCGCTGTTCGAGCGCTCGCGTCCGCTCGTCGATCTGGTCGGCGCCGATCTCGCGGTCGAGCTCGCGCTGACGTGGCACGGCGGCATGCGCATCCTCGAGAAGATCGAGGATGTCGGCGCGCGGCTGTTCGCGGAGCGCCCGCAGCTCGGCAATCGCGACAAGGCGATCAGCCTCGCGCGCGCGATCAAGTGGCGCGGCGAGACGCTGCCGCCGCGCACGCTGCACCTGCTGTCGCGCGTGCTCGACAAGGCGTGAGCTAAGCGGCCGCGGCGATCTGATCGACGACGTCGTGCTGGTGCGCGCTGACCGCCACCTTGTGCAAGCACACCGGCATGCCGATCAATGCGAGTCCGACGCGATAGTCGTCGCCGTCGTCCTTGAGCCACACGCCTTGCGCGCGGAAGCGATAGGACATCTCACCGGATTCGATCACCAGCTCGACCTGCTCGCCACGCGCGATGTACGGCGCGTTGCGAACGACCAGGCCGCCGAGTCCGAGCTCGACGATGTCGACGCGATCGTGGATCCGATCACCACGCATCAGGCCGGTCATCCGCACCGCCTCGCGGCGGAACTTGCGGCTGACGTGCCTCTGCTTGTCGTGCGGCGACGGCTCGAAGCGCGACTCGAGCGTGGTGACGAGCTCGATCTCGTCCCACTCGAGGCCGACGCCCAACTCGCACTTCCCGATCAGGGTGCGGTATTGGAAGACGTCCTCGAGCATGTTGGAGGGAGGTAGCATCGGCCGTGCCACGGTCCTGCGCAGTTCGCGCACCGGTAACGCAGCGAAACCTCGGTGGGTCAAAACCGACCGGTAGCCCCACTTGCCGGGTGTTTCGTCACCGGAACGGGGAACGTGCGACGCCGGTGGTTCACAGATGACTCCGGAGTTGTTGCCTCAAAGACACTCCGAGCGTGTATCCCCATGTACCAAAGACAGGGCAATCCTGCCGATCTGTCTTACACATCCAGGGTGTCGTGATCGGCTCTGGAGACTGACGCGATAACCCTGCGATGGACCTGTTCGCCCGCTCTGCTGCCAAGCGTCAAATCGGCCAACCCCTGGCCGAGCGGATGCGACCGCGCTCGCTCGACGAGATCGTCGGCCAGACGCACCTGGTGGGTCCGGGCCGCATCCTCAGCGATCTGGGACCGGGCCGAACGATCCCCTCCTTGATCCTGTGGGGCCCACCCGGGAGCGGAAAGACCACGCTGGCGCGCCTGCTCGGCGAGATCCTGCGCGCCGAGCTGATCCAGCTGTCTGCGGTCGACGCCGGCGTCAAGGATGTCCGCGAGGCAGTGGCCAAGGCCGGCGAGCGCCGCGATCAATTCGGCTCGCGCACGCTGCTGTTCATCGACGAGATCCACCGCTTCAGCAAGACGCAGCAGGATGCGCTGCTGCCGCACGTCGAGTCGGGCACCGTGACGTTGATCGGTGCGACCACCGAGAACCCGAGCTTCGGCGTGGTCGCGGCCCTGATCTCGCGCTGTCGCGTGGTGCGGCTCGAGCCGCTGTCGGAGGATCAGCTCGGCCAGCTCGCCGATCGCGCCCTCGCCGATCGCGAGCGCGGGCTCGGCCAGCTCGGCGTCGCGATCGATGACGAGACGCGCACCCAGCTGGTGGCGCTCGCCAGCGGCGACGCGCGGCGGATGTACTCGATCCTCGAGGTCGCCGCGGATCTCGCGAAGCGTGCCGCGACCGGCGAACAGGCAGCGATCACCGCCGCGCACATCGCCGAGGCCGCGCAGGGCAAGAGCCTCATGTACGACAAGGCCGGCGACGAGCACTACGGTGTCGTCTCGGTGTTCATCAAGAGCATGCGCGGCTCGGATCCCGACGCCGCGGTGTACTGGATGACGCGGATGATCGAGGCCGGAGAGGATCCGCGGTTCGTGCTGCGCCGGATGGTGATCTTCGCGAGCGAGGACATCGGCAATGCCGATCCGCAAGCGCTCGTCGTCGCCACCGCCGCACTGCAAGCGTTCGAGCTGGTCGGCTTGCCCGAGGGCGTGCTGCCGCTGACGCAAGCGGTGACCTATCTCGCGCTCGCACCGAAATCGAATCGCGCGCTCACCGCATACGCCGCCGCCCGCAAGCTGGTCCGCGACAAGGGCGCGCTTCCCGTGCCCGCCCGCTATCGCCCCGGCTCGACGGCGATCGATCGGTCGATGGGCCACGGCCAGGGCTACAAGTACCCGCACGACTTCGCGGGGCACTACGTCGTCGAGGACTACCTGCCCGACGCACTGGTCGGCGAGCGCATCTACGAGCCGGCTGACTCGGGCTTCGAGAGAGAGCTCGCCGAGCGCCGCGCGCTGCTCGACTCCCAACGCGCCGATCGCCAGGACGACAACGACGACTAGCGCAGCCGGGTCGCGTCGATCACCGGGCTCTGCTGCTGCTTCTCGAGCAGACGAACCACGTCCTCGAGGCGCGCCAGGATCTGACGATTGACCTCGGCCGCTTCCTCGGCGCGCGCCCGCTCGGCAGCCTCCGCCGCGCGCCGCTCGGCAGCGGGAGGTGCGAACGCGGTGGTCGCGAGCGCCGGACCGAACGTCTTGACCAGGCTGGCGACCGCGCGACCGCTCTCGGTGGTCGGCAGCGCGGTGTCGTAACCGAACAGCGCCGACGATGCGTAGAGGATGCCGTCGAGCGGGGTGTTGCAGTGATCGTTGGTGTCCCGCTCCGCCAGGTAATAGGCGAAGCCGCCGCCGACCACCGCCGCGATCAACGCATCCATCGGATCGCGATCGACCAGCTCCTTCAGCTGCTGCTTGACCGCGCCATAGCCGGTCGACTCGCTGTCACCGAGAAACGCGAGCGCGAGCGGAACGAACGGCCTGAGCTCGTCGAGCGCGTTCCCCGAGGTCAGCAGATCGGCCATGTCAGTCACGATAGCCACGCTCGCAAGCGCAGCCAAGGCTCCCACGCCGCCGAAGGCGGCGAGCGGTCACGCGAGGCGGACCCAGCGCGCCTTCGCCGCTTCGATCTTTCCGGAGAACGACTGCGGGAAGTGGTGCATCACGTACGCGAACGCCTGCTGGATCAGATCGCGATCGATCTCGGAAGGCACTTCCATGTTCTGGTCCGCGGGATCGGGACGAACACCGAGCCGGACGATCTCGGTCAAGCGCAGGACGTGCAGTCGGTTGACGAACAACGCGTGTGCGATGCCGAGAAACAGCTCTTCGGTTCCGGGATCCATGGCCATGGGAGCCCCGTTACGTACCACAGCGACGACGGTGCATCCAAGCTGCATCGTCGCTGCATCTAACCCCGCGGCCCGCCGCCAAAGCTCTCGAAAATCAGCGGGTTGCCCGGTTGAAAACCGATCGGCCCACGTCCGATTCTCCCTTCCCTCGAAGGCGGCAGGCCTTACAGAAAGAACATCTCGCTCATGAAGTCCACGCCGGGGAGGGGAACGACGTGCTGATCGAAGCTGCTGTGCACTTTCCAACCGTCGTGTTCACGATCGGGCTCGGCATCGCACTCGTGTACTGGGTGTTCGTGCTGCTCGGCGCACTCGACCTCGACATCGGTGCGGACGCCGATGCCCCTGACGTCGGTGACGTGGGTGGAGATGCCGGTGACGGCGGCGGTGATGCCGGCGATACGACGGACGCTGCGAAGGGCGCGGTCTCGACGGGCTCGATCTGGAGTGGACTCGGGCTGTCGCGCGTTCCGATCACGATCTCGATCTCGATGATCCTGCTCGTCTGCTGGATCCTGTCGCTGCTCGCGGTGGCGTACCTGCCGGGCGTGCTCGGCGACGCCGCGTGGGTCGAGGCCGCGATCCTCCCCGCCTCGCTGATCGTCGGCATGCCGATCGCGGGAGTGCTGGTGCGCCCGCTCGGTCGCGTGTTCTCGATGAACGAGGGCAAGTCGAACCAGGACTACGTCGGCCACGTCTGCACGATCACGACGGGACACGTCGACGAGAATTTCGGACAAGGCACCGTCGAGGACGGTGGGACGGTGCTGGTGATTCCGGTGCGCTGCGACCGGATCGGGAGTCTGCGGCGGAACGACAAAGCCTTGATCATCGACTTCGATACCGACCGCCAGGCCTACGTCGTGGAGCCGGTGGCAGATATGCTGCCGCCTGCTCGCGACGAGGGTACGGGCGCGGCCTAGCTTTTAAACGTCTTGGGTCTGGATGCGAGCCGGGGGGAACCGGCCGAGGAGCTGTTTCATGGACAAGCAAACACTGTTCATCATCATCGGAGCCGGTGGCGTCTTCCTGCTCGGCATCTTGGTCCTGATCGCCCGCACGTGGCGGCAGGTCGATCAGGGCCGCGCGCTGATCGTCAACAAGATGGGCGCCGAGCCCAAGGTCACGTTCTCCGGCGCGGTCGTGCTGCCGATCGTCAACAAGGCCGAGATCATGGATCTGTCGGTCAAGACGATCGAGATCACTCGAAAGGGCAAGGAAGGCCTGATCTGCGCCGATAACATCCGCGCCGATATCAAGGTCACGTTCTTCGTCCGCGTGAACAAGACGAAGGACGACGTGCTCCGCGTCGCGCAGTCGATCGGCTGCGTCCGCGCCTCGCAGCAACAGACCCTCGAGGAGCTGTTCAGCGCCAAGTTCTCCGAGGCGCTCAAGACGGTCGGCAAGAAGATGGAGTTCGAGCAGCTCTACACGCAGCGCGACATCTTCAAGGACCAGATCATCCAGGTCATCGGCAAGGACCTGAACGGCTACGTCCTCGACGACGCCGCGATCGACTTCCTCGAGCAGACGCCGGTCGAGATCCTCGACCCCAACAACGTCCTCGACTCGCTCGGTATCGAGAAGATCACCAAGATCACCACCGCCGCGAACATCGCGACCAATGCCCTGCGCCAGACCGAGAAGATGGAGCTCGGCAAGGCAAACCTGACCTCGCAGGAAGCGCTCTACCGGTTCGAGCAGCAGCAGGCCGAGGCCGAGGCGAAGAAGAACAAGGAGATCGAGGTCGCCACGGCGCGCGAGCAGAACGAGGCGAACCGGTTCCGCCTCGAGGAAGAGAAGCGCACGCACATCGAGCGCCAGCGCGCCGAGGAAGCGATCCAGATGGCCGAGCAGGCGAAGCTGCGCTCGGTGCAGGTGAGCGAACAGGGCCGCATCCGCGAGGTCGAGGTCGAGAAGGTCCGCGTCCAGAAGGCGCATGACCTCGAGGAGGTCGGCCGCCGCAAGGAGGTCGAGCTCGGCCAGATCGAGATGGCGAAGGCCGTCGAGACCGAGAAGCGCTCGATCGCCGACATCATCCGCGCGCGCGTCGCCGTCGACAAGACGGTCGCCGTCGAGGAAGAGGCGATCAAGGATCTGCGCACCGACAGCGAGGCGAAGCGGCACAAGCACGTCGCGATCGTCCACGCCGAGGCGGCCGCGCAGGAAGTGTTCATCAAGGACATCAAGAAGGCCGAGGCCGAGCAGCAGGTCGCCCAGGCCACGGCCAAGAAGCAGCTGATCCTCGCCGAGGCGGCGATGGAGGCGAGCGACAAGGAAGCGCGCGCCAAGATCCGCCTCGCCGAAGGTGCGCAGGCCGAGCACGCGGCCGAGGGCCTCGCGAACGTGCGCGTCAAGGAAGCCGACGCGCTCGCGATCGAGAAGGTCGGTCTGGCCGAGCAGCGCGTCCGCGACGCCCAGGTCGCGATCACCGACAAGGAAGGCACCGTCCTCGCCGAGAACGTCAAGCGCAAGGCACTGGCCGAGGCGCAGGGTCGCGAGGCGGAAGCCGCCGCGATCGAGAAGCAGGGTCTCGCCGAGGCGATCGCCAAGCGCGAGCTGCTGCTCGCCGAGGTCACGGCCAAGGAAGCCGAGGCGCTCGCGATCGAGAAGCGCATGCTCGCCGAGGCCAAGGGTCTCGCCGAGAAGACCAACGCCATGAAGAACCTCGATGGCGCGGCCAAGGACCACGAGGAGTTCCGTCTGCGCCTCGAGAACGAGCGCGCGATCGCCCTCGAGCAGATCAAGGCTCGCGTCCAGATGACCGAGCAGCAGGCCAAGGTCATGGCCGAGGCGATGACCCACGCCGACATCAAGATCGTCGGTGGCGACGGTCAGTTCTTCGACCGCTTCGTCAAGGCGGTGTCGCTCGGCAGCTCGATCGACGGCGTGGTCGACAACTCGAGCGTCGTCAAGCAGGTCGTCGGTGACAAGCTCAACGGCAACGGCCACGGCAAGCACAACCTGTCGGACGTGCTCGCAGGGCTGATGAGCCGCGCCGACGAGGGCACCAAGACCAAGCTGCAGGCGTTGCTCGACAAGGCCAAGCAGCTGGGCGTGTCGGACGACAAGGTGAGCTGAGCGCAGCGTGGCGACGTCGGAGAAACCCGGCACGCCCAAGGCCGACGTGGATGCCGCCCTCACCGGCGGCAACTACGAGGTCTTGCGTGCGCGCCTCGCGACCGCGGGTGCCGAGCTCGCGAAGCGCACCGAAGCGCTGAACGCGCGCCGCAAGAGCGTGTTCGGCTCGACGGAGCCGCAGCTGATCGCGACCGAGCGCGTGCGTACCGAGCACAACTGCGTACCGGTCGACATCGTGTCGGTCGGCGGCAACCTGCTGCTCGGCTACAACGTCTTCCTCGGGCTCAAGGACCAGACGAAGCTCGCCGACGTCCTCGCGCTCCACCGGTTCGAGAAGACGGCGGAGGGAGGGACCGAGGAGTCGGCGTTCGATACGTCGCCGCTGCCGCGCGATGCCGCGCCCGGCGCGTTCCTGCTCGACGCCACGCTCGAGCGCGACTTCACGAACCTGTATCGCTATTACCGCGACGCGCAGCTACGCCAGCTGGTCAAGACCGACACCCAGCTGATGGCGGTGTTCCAGGCCGGCGCGAGCTGGAAGGACTCGAAGGTCCTGCGCTGGCGGATCGAGCCGACCGGCAACATCGTCTACGTCGACGATCGCGGCGATCGCGACTACGCGGCGCTGCTTCCCGAATCGCACGACTTCGAGTGGAAAGAGGTCACGCGCGAGAACCAGCGCTCCGGCAAGCACCCGCACTACAACGTGCTCGACCTGCTGTTCATCGAGTGCATGAGCGGCGACCTCACCATTAAGGTCGAGGACAACACCGAGGTCGGCCACGGCGTCTACAGCGAGCCGGTCGACGACGCCAACCAGACGCTCGACGACGCGAAGATCTTCTACGCGCCGATCGGTCCCGACGGCAAGGCACCGGGGCTGGTGCTCCTCAAGGTGCTGCCGTTCCGCGAGACGGTGTGGCGCTATCTGGTGTTCGACACCCGGTCGAAGAAGGTGCTGCGCGCCGACGGCATCGGCCAGGGCTGCCGCAGCCTCCCCGAAGACCACGGCGTGATCTTCGTCGGCGGCTACGTGCTGGTCGGCGGTGACTACAAGAAGTTCGACGGCGACCATACCGACTACGAGCTGGTTCGCGAGCTCAAGAGCCCGAACGGCGAGGACGTGCTGTACGTCTATCACCGCGGTCGCGACGGCACCTACGTGCTCGCGGCGTACAACCTGATCGAGAAGAGCGTCGCGTCGCCGATCCTGTGCAACGGCTACTCGCTGTTTCCCGACGGCCGGATGGTGGTCATGCGCGCCACCACGAGCACCGAGCCGACGCGCGTCCACCCGATGCAGGTGTGGAAGACGCCGTTCACCTCGGCGGAGTTCGCCGCCAGCGCACCCACCGACGGCAGCTACCTGGCGAAGGTCGGCAACGCGGACCTGGTGCGCGGCCTGTCCGACGCGCTCTCGATCGCGCGGCTCGCCGGCAACGACAAGCCGCAACGCACCACGTTCGACGACATCCTCGCGCTGTCGACGCGCGCCACCGATGCCTACTACTGGCTCGGCCACGCGGATGCCGGCGATCTGAAGACGGCGATCGCCGACGTCAAATCGACCGCGAAGCTGATCCTCGACGAGTACGACAAGGTCGTCGCGCTCGAGGTCGCCGCGAAGAAGGCGCTCGCCGAGGCCGAGACCATGGTCACCGAGAAGCTGCGGGCCACGCGCAGCGAGGGCTGGGAGAAGATCGATCCGTTCCTCGAGGCGCTCACCGGCTTGCGCGGCCTGCGCGGTGCCCTGATCTCGAAGAAGGAGATCAGGTTCGTCGACGTCGCGCGGCTCGAGGCACTCGAGAAGCAGGTGGCCGAGGCGTTCGACCGGGTGACGGAAGATTGCGTCGCCCTGCTCGCCCGCGGTCAGGCGTTCGGCGAGCTGATCTCGCGCGCCGATGCGCTCGCGGCGCGGGTCGGCGAGCTGCCGACGGCGGTCGAGATCAAGCCGGTGCGCGAGGACATCGACAAGGTCGCCGCCGGCCTCGATCTGCTCGGCAACGTGATCGGCGCGCTCAAGATCGACGACACCACGAAGCGCACGGTGATCCTCGAGAACATCACCGATGCGTTCGGTCAGGTGAACCGGTCGCGCGCGACGATCGAGGGCCGCTATCGCGAGCTCGCCGGCAAGGAAGGCCGCGCCGAGTTCGGTGCCCAGGTCAAGCTGCTGACCCAGAGCGTGGCCTCGGCGCTCGCGCAGTGCGACACGCCGGAGCGCTGCGATCAGGAGCTGACGCGCTTGCTGGTCCAGCTCGAGGAGCTCGAGGGTCGGTTCGCCGACATCGACGAGCTGACCACGGAGCTCGCCACCAAGCGCGAGGAGATCGTCGACGCGGTCGGCGCGCGCAAGCAGCTACTCAGCGCGGAGCGGCAACGCCGCGCCTCGAACCTCCAGAAGGCCGCGCAACGGATCCTCGACGGTGTGGCGCGCCGCGCGTCGACGCTGGCGACCGCGGACGAGGTCAACGCGTACTTCGCGGCCGACGCGATGGTGCAGAAGCTCCGCGACATCGCCGCGGAGATGGGCACGCTCGGCGACGCGGTCAAGGCGGACGAGCTCGAGAGCCGGCTCAAGGCGGCGCGGCAAGACGCCCTGCGCGGCCAGCGCGACAAGGCCGATCTGTTCGAGGGCGGCGGCGAGACGATCAAGCTCGGCGACCACCGCTTCCCGGTCAACACGCAACCGCTCGAGCTGATGATCGTCCCGATGGATGACGGCCTCGCGGTTCACCTCGCCGGCACGGACTTCTACGAGCCACTCGAGGATCCGCGCCTGCTGTCGGCCAAGTCGCTGTGGAACCAGGACCTGCCGAGCGAATCGGCGGAGGTCTACCGCGGCGAGTACCTCGCGGCGTCGGTGCTCGCCGATGCCGAGGCCGGCGCCAACGGGCTGACCGTTGCCGCCCTCCGGGATGCCGCGCGCGACGGCAAGCTCGAGGACCTGACGAAGCAGATCGCGCAGGCTCGCTACGACGAGGGCTACGAGCGCGGCGTCCACGATCACGACGCCGCGAAGATCCTCGAGCGCCTGCTGGCGATGCGCGAGGGCGCGGGGCTGCTCGCCTATCCCGGCCCGGCGCGCGCGCTCGCGGTGATGTACTGGGGCAACCAGGTCACCCAGGGCATGCGCGACGACGCCACGGCGCGGACGCGCTGGCACCGCTCGGCGCAGAGCCTGGCCCGGCTCGCCGACGTGCTCGGCGATCGCGGCGCACGCAACCAGCTGGCGAGCGAGATCGCCGTCGCGGTCGCGCGCTTCGTCGAGCGCGAGCCAGGTCTGGTGGCGTCGGGGATCGCCGCCGTCGATGCCGAGCTGGCCGCGCAGTACATCGTGCGCGAGCTCTCCGTGTCGAGCCCGCGCTTCGTGGTGTCCGGAGCCGCGATGGCGATCGTCGAGGCGCTCCACGACGAGCTCGCCGCGCGCGCCGCCCGTACCGGGTTCGACGACGACATCCGGCTGCTCGGCGAGACGCCCGGCGCCGCGCTCGCCCTCGCTCGCGCGTGGGTCGACGGCATCGTGGCGAAGAAGCCCGAGCTCGCACCGGCAGCCGTCGAGGCGGCCGCGTATCTCGCGACGCCTGGGCTCCCGCGCGACACGTCGAGCGCGGTCGTCGAGGCCGACGTCACCGGCTTGCTCGGCCGCCACGCGCGCGTCGTCGGCGGTCAGCTCCACGTCCGGCTCGACGAGATGACGGCCCGGCTCGATCGCTTCCGCAAGGAGGTCGTGCCCGCGTTCCGCGCCTATCGCGCCACCAAGGCCGAGATCGCCGAGCAGCAGCGCAAGCGGCTGCGGATCGACGAGCTCAAGCCGAAGGTGATGTCGTCGTTCGTGCGCAATCGGCTGATCGATCAGGTCTACCTGCCGCTGTGCGGCGCGAACCTGGCGAAGCAGCTCGGCGCCGCGGGTGCCGGCAAGCGCACCGATCAGATGGGCATGCTGCTGCTGGTCTCACCGCCGGGCTACGGCAAGACCACGCTGATGGAGTACATCGCGGCGCGGCTCGGCCTCGCGTTCGTCAAGGTCAACGGCCCGGCGCTCGGCCACGACGTGACGTCACTCGATCCGAGCGAGGCACCGAACGCGACGGCGCGGCAGGAGATCGAGAAGGTCTCGCTCGCGCTCGAGATGGGCACCAACGTGATGCTCTACCTCGACGATATCCAGCACACGTCGCCCGAGCTGCTCCAGAAGTTCATCTCGCTGTGCGACGCGCAGCGCAAGATCGAGGGCGTGTGGCGCGGCAGGACGCGCACGTACGACCTGCGCGGCAAGAAGTTCTGCGTGGTGATGGCCGGCAACCCGTACACCGAGAGCGGCGAGGCGTTCCGGATCCCCGACATGCTCGCGAACCGCGCCGATGTCTACAACCTCGGCGACGTGCTCGGCGGCAAGGCGGAGGCATTCGCGCTGTCGTTCCTCGAGAACGCGCTGACCAGCAACCCGACGCTCAATCCGCTCGCCACGCGCGACCTCGGCGACGTCTACAAGGTGATCCGGATGGCGAAGGGCGAGCCGATCGCCACCACCGAGCTGTCGCATGGCTACTCGGGCGTCGAGCTCGAGGAGATCATGGCGGTGATCCGCCACCTGTTCGTGGCGCAGGACACGCTGCTCAAGGTCAACGCCGAGTACATCCGGTCGGCGGCACAGGCCGACGCGTTCCGCACCGAGCCGCCGTTCAAGCTGCAGGGCTCGTATCGCAACATGAACAAGATCGCCGAGAAGGTGGTCTCGGCGATGACGCCCGACGAGCTACAGCTGCTGATCGACGATCACTACCGCAGTGAATCGCAGACGCTGACCACGGCGGCGGAGCAAAATCTCCTGAAGCTCGCCGAGCTGCGCGGCCGGCTGACGCCGGAGATCGAGAAGCGGTGGGTCGACATGAAGGCCGAGTTCGTCCGCCAGCGGCGGATGGGTGGCAGCGACGCCGATCCGGTCACCAAGCTCGTCGGCACGCTGTCGGGCCTCGGTGCCGACCTCGGTGCGATCAAGGAAGCGATCGCAGCCGCGAGGCAGACCGAGATCGCCGGCGAGCTCAAGCAGCTGCGCGGTGTGGTGTCGCTCGCGGCGTCCAAGCCGCCCCCTGCCCCACCAGCGACGGAATCCACCGAGCGCTGGCTCGCACCGCGCCTCGATCAGCTCGCGGCTTGGCTCGCCGAGACCTCGAAGGCGCGCAACGGCGGCCACGAGCTCCAGCACTGGCTGGCACCACGCCTCGACGCCCTCGCCGAGAGCCTGCGCACCCACGCGAGCAATCTCCAGGCGGCGCCGGCGCGGCTCGGCACCGACCCGGGCTCGATCGATCCCGACGCGCTACTCGGTCAGATCCGCCGCATCGAGGAGACGCTGCTCCCCGTCGTCGGTGCCGCCGTCGAGAGTCGCGCCGGCGACACGCTGCTGGCGAACAAGATGGTGCAGATCATCGAGCTCCTGAAGTCGCTCGATGCCCGCCTCGGGCGCTGACTACTCGCCGTCGACAGCGGGGTCGTAGGCGTCCTCGAACTCGATCTTGCGACCCAGCTCGAACTTCTTGGCGCTCGCGTTCCAGGTGTAGACGCGCGCCATGTAGGAATCGGCTGGCTTGCCGGTGACCTTGTTCGCGCTGACCACGGCGACGACGCCGTCCTTGGTCGCACCGATCTTCGCGCGAGCCTCCATGTGGAGGTCGCCCTTGTCGACTCCGCTGTCGATCGTGTCGATCACCTTGCCGTCGGCGAGCACGTCGACCACGACCTTGCCGCGCTGGACGCGGGTCGTGACCTCGGCCGGGATCCACTTCGGATCCTGCTCCGGCATGAACTCCACCTTCGCGCGATCCTCGATCGCCGCCACCATCTGCCGGTCCGCCTCCTCGCCGGCCTTCGCAGGCGCGGGGTCGGCCACCGGCTTGTCGGCCACCGGCTTGTCGGCCACCGGCGCGGCAGGTGCGGGCTCGACCGGCTTGGGCGCCGGTGCCGGCGTCTCCGCCTTGGCCGCCGACTCCGGCTTCGAGTCTCCCTTGCTACATCCAACAGCGAGGACGAGGACACAAACCAGTCTGGTGAGCTTCTTCATGGCGGCTGGTGTAACGCCGCGGCCGGGCGCTCCTGCGTTACAAGCTCGCGCGCGGATGTTGCTTCCTCGTGTCGCGCGTTGGTTTGGTAAGCGACCGCGCAGTCGTTGCGACCGATCCGCTATTGCGGCCGCTTCGAGGCCGTCGCGATCCCGATCAGGCGCGCGTTCGGCGTGATCTCGTAGTTCTCGACGGTGCGATTCATCAGCACGACGTTGTCCTCGTGGAACAGCGGGATGATCGGCACGTCCTCGGCGACGATGCGCTGGATGCGGTCGTAGATCTCGATCCGCTTCGAGCGATCGAGCTCTCGCCGACCGGCCTCGGTGAGCTTGTCGACCTCGGCGTTGATGTAGCGCCAGCGGTTGTAGCCGTCGGGGTTCTGGGTGGACGGGATCCACGAGCTGTGGAAGTACGTGAAGTAGAAGTCGGGCTCGGTGATCTCGGCGGTCTGCATCGACCCGAGCTGGTAGCTGCCCTTCTTGACGTCGGCGAAGAACGTCGCGAACTCGAACGGCCTGACATCGATCTCGATGCCGACCAGCGCCAGCTGCGCCGCGATCACGCGGGCGACCGAGATCCGGAACGCATCCGAGCTGGTCTTGTAGGTCAGCGAGAACCGCGGCTGCGGCCCGTCGCCGTCGGGATCCTTGTAGCCCGCCTCGTCGAGCAGCTGCTTCGCCCGCGCCGGATCGTGATCCCAGCTCTTCATACCGTTCGCGTAGGCCCAGTGATTGGGCGGCAGCAGGCCAGTGGCGAGGCGCGCGCGACCGCCGAACTTCGCCGCGATGATCTGCGGGCGGTCGAGCGCGAGGGCGATCGCCTGCCGCACGCGCTTGTCGCGCAGGATCGGATCGTTGTTGTTGAGGAGGAGGTAGGTCAGGAACACGCTCGGTCCTGATTCGACACGCACGCGCGGCCGATCGAGGACCTCGTCGACGAGATCGAGGCGCGTCGCGTTCTGCACCAGATCCGCGGAGCCACCGACGAGCATGAGCAGCCGCGCCGCGTTGTCGCGGACGATCCGGATCTCGACATGCGGGATCTTCGGGGCGGGACCGTAGTAGTGCGGGTTGCGGTCGAGCCGGACGGTCGTCGTCGTGATCTCGTCGATCAGGTATGGACCGGCACCGATGCCGGTGCCGCGCTCGGGGCGGCCGCCGTGAAACGACACGATGCCGAAGTCGATGTCGGTCATGAACGTGGCCAGCGGCGACTTGAGGTGAAACCGCACGCTCTTCGGACCGGTGACCTCGACCTTGGTGAACCGCTCGTCGAACTGCTTGTGGAACATGCTGTCCGAGCCGGGCGCCATCAGGTCCTGATAGGTGCCGGCGACATCCTCGGCACGTACCGGCTTTCCGTCGGAGAACCTGGCGTCGCGGATCTCGACGTCCCACGTCAGGTCATCGACGCGCGTGACCTTCGAGGCCAGGCCCATCCGCGGCTCGAGCGTCGGCGAATCGACGATCGTGAGGCCGGGGGTCACCAGGTGCGCGAGCTTGCGGTCGTAGCCGGTGATCGCGTAGCGCGAATCGCCGGTCACCATCGCCGATTCGATCAGCACGACCAGCGTGTCGTCGGGCGTCCGGCTGCGCCGCGCCTCGCAGCTCAGCGCCGCGAGCACGGCAACTGCCACGGCGATCCGTGATCTCCTCGCCTGCACGTGCTGCGAGTATGGACGGCGGCAAGCCGACGGCCAAGAGTGACGCGCAGGGCGACGATGGGGTGATACGTTCGATCGGTGATCTCTCTGCGGTGGACAGCCTTCCTCCTGGTCATCGTCGCGACTGGAGCGCCGGCCTCGGGGCAACCGGGCTCGGGCTCGGCGGAGCCGGCGTCGGCGACGGATGACGAGGACGTCGGTCCGGAGGGTGGCGGAAGCGCCGTCGTCGCGCCCGCGAATCCCGCTGCACGCGCCGGCTGGCTGAAGGAAAAGTTCGCGACCGCCCTCGCCGCCCGGCCACAGCTGGCGCGCGCGCGGGTCGGCTACTACGCCGTCGATCTGTCGACCGGCGCGGTGCTCGTCGCGCAGGACGCCGACAAGGGCATGAACCTGGCGTCGAACGCGAAGGTCCTGACCGCGGTGGCCGCGCTGCGGGGCCTCGGCGGTGGCTTCCGCTGGCGGACCTCGGTGCACGCCGGCTCGCTGCCGGACGTCGATGGCAAGGTCACCGGCAACCTCTACCTCAAGGGCCGCGGCGATCCAGTGCTGACGCTCGATGGCCTGCGCCAGCTCGCCCACGATGTCGCCGCGCGCGGCGTGTCGAGCGTCGAGGGCAACCTCGTGATCGACACCTCGTACTTCGACAACGTCACCGAGCCGCCGCACTTCAACGAGCAGCCGAAGGAGACCGCCGCGTTTCGCGCACCCGTCGCGAGCCTCGGCGTCAACCGCAGCTCGTACACGGTGACCGTGCTCGCGCAACCCGAGGGCAAGGTCAAGGTCACCGTCGAGCCGCAGCTCGGCGAGTACCTCAAGATCACCAAGAACGAGGTCACCAGCATCACCGAGGGCCGCACGCGCCTCCGGCTCGAGGCCAAGCCGCGTCGCGATCAGATCGCGCTCGAGCTGACCGGCGTGATCCGGCAAGGCGCGGGCAGCTGGGATCTCCGCCGCCGCGTCGACGATCCGGCCCGCTTCGCAGCCGAGGTGTTCCTGCGTGCGCTGGCCGACAACGGCGTCAAGCTCGGTCGCCGCTCGATCAGCTTCGGCACCGTGCCCACCGGCGCGAAGCTGATCGCCGCGCACGATAGCTCGACGCTCGCCGACGTCCTGCGGACGATGAACAAGCACTCCGACAACTACATCGCCGAGTGCGTGTTGAAGACGCTCGGCGCCGAGACCAAGGCCGCGCCGAATGCGACCTGGGCCGACGGTGTCGCGGCGTTGCGCGGCAGGCTCGCCGAGCTGGGCGTGACCGGCAACTATCGCAGCGACAACGGCTCCGGGCTGTTCGCGTCGACGGAGGTGTCGTCGAAGCAGCTGGTCTCGCTGCTCGCGGCGGCGCACAAGGACTACCGGATCGGTCCCGATCTCGTCGCCTCGCTACCCACCGGCGGCTACGACGGCACGCTCGCGCGCCGCTTCCACGGCAAGCCCGGGATGGGTCGCGTACGCGCGAAGACGGGCACGCTCGATCGGGTCAAGACGCTCGCCGGGTACGTCGGCGTCGAGGGTGGCCATCTGATCGCGTTCGCGATCCTGGCCAACGACATCCCCGCCGGGCAGCGCGGCTCGGTGACGCTGGTCGCCGACGAGATGGTCGAGGCGCTCGTCGCGTACCTGGCGGCCAAGTAGTGGTTGGACCTTAACCGTTCGACTTCAGGATCCCCTCGACCATCTGGCGGCCGATCGGGTGGTAGCCGGCGCGATTCGCCGCGAACACCTTCTCGGCGCGCGGCCGGTCGACGTCGCGCAGCGCGGTGTAGAGCGGCCGCAGGTACTTCATGCGGCCGACCTTGCCGAGCACCTCCTCGACGCGCGGCAGCACCTCGAGGTACTTGCACGACAGCGCGAGCGCGAGCCACGACACCAGCACCTCGTAGTTGGTGCTCGCGGTGAGCTGGTAGGTCTGATCGAGCTGGCGGCAGGTCTCGAGCGGGCGCTCGCCGGCGTCGAGGTACAGCTGCCACTCGGTCGGCGACCAGGTCTTCGCGATCGCCGGATCGGGGAGCGCCACGCCGACAGCCTCGACGGCTGCCAGCCGCTCCGAGCGCGGCACCGGCGCGTTCTCGGGCACCCCCTCGCGATCGATCCAGCGCTCGGCGTCGACCTTCGCGAGCACGCCGGGCTGCGCTGCATCGAAGTGCACGATGAAGTCGTCGGTGGTGATCGCGCCGAACCGGAACGCGTGGATGTAGCTCTTGAGCCAGCGGTCGAACGCCTCGCGCCCGGTGACCTCCTCGAGCGCGCGCAGCAAGAAGTAGCCCTTCTCGTACGGCACCTGCGAGAACGCGTCGTCGGGGTCGATGCCGGCGAGCTGGGTGCGCAGGCGCGTCAGCGCCGGGCGATCGGCGAACCGCGCCACCGCGCGGTCGAGGTCTTTTCTTCCCAGCGCGGCATCGAGCGCGGCGACCTCGGGACCCTCGAGCGCCTCGACGATCCGGCGCTCGGCGTACACCGTGAAGCCCTCGTTGAGCCAGAAGTGCTCGGCGTTCGCGTTGGTCACCAGATTTCCGGTCCACGAGTGTGCGAGCTCGTGCGCCACCACGCCGACCAGCGAGCGATCGCCGGCGAGCAGCGTCGGTGTCAGGAACGTCAGCCGCGGGTTCTCCATGCCGCCGTACGGAAACGACGGCGGCATCGTCAGGATGTCGAAGCGCTCCCAGTCGTAGGGACCGAACAACCCCTCGGCTGCCTCGATCATGTGCTCGACGCCGGCGAACTCGTAGGCGGCGCGCTCGATCACGCTCGGCTCGGCCCACACGCGGCTGCGCGGCGACAGCTCGTGCGACGCGAGGTCGCCGACCGCGAACGCGAACAGGTACGGCGGAATCGGCTGCGGCATCTCGTAGCGCTCGATCGCGACGTTGCCCTGCTCGGTGCGTCCACGATGTGCGGCTGCGACCACCGCGCGCAGCGCCCTGGGAACGGTGAGTTCCGCGCGGTACTTCACGCGCAGCCGCGGCGTGTCCTGTAGTGGGATCACCGAGCGCGCATGGATCGCCTGACACTGCGAGAACAGGAAAGGGTGCTTTCCGCCGGCCGTCTGGGCAGGCCCCAGCCACTGCAGCGCCGACGCCTCGGGGCTCGTCCGATAGCGGATCGAGATCGAGCGCGTGCCGTCGGTGAGCTCGATCGATAACCGCGCACCGAGGATCGGATCCGGCGCGTCCAGCGTGAACGGCAGCACCCGGCCGGCATCGTCGCGGATCGCTTCGATCGCGAGGTCGCGGGTATCGAGATCGAGCGTGCCTCCGCCGGGTGCGCGGAAGGTCAGCGTCACCTCGGCGCGCATCACGCGGTTGGCGAAATCGACGGTGCCGACCAGGTCGAAGGACTCGGTCTCGACCTGAGCGTCGTCGGCGTACGAGTGCGGGTCGCGTCGGGCCATGAGCGTGTTTCTACCTCGTCTTCCGCTGCGCCGGGCCAAGGAGCGTGGTACCAACGGCCATCACAAAGGAGTCGTGAACATGGCTGATCTCAAGGGCAGCAAGACCCACGGAAACCTCAAGGAAGCGTTCGCCGGCGAGTCGCAGGCGAACCGCCGCTACCTCTACTTCGCCAAGGTCGCCGACGTCGAGGGCCACCCCGACCTCGCCGGCCTGTTCCGCGACACCGCGGAAGGCGAGACCGGCCACGCGCATGGTCACCTCGATTACCTGAAGCGCGTTGGCGATCCGGCCACCGGCGAGCCGATCGGTGACACCGTGAAGAACCTCAAGGCGTCGATCGCCGGCGAGACCTACGAGTACACGCAGATGTACCCGGGCTTCGCGAAGACCGCCCGCGAGGAAGGCTTCGAGGAGATCGCCGAGTGGTTCGAGACCCTGGCCCGCGCCGAGCGTTCGCACGCCGGCCGGTTCCAGAAGGGTCTCGACACGCTGAACACCAAGTAACCATCCGAGGGCTCGAGACGAGGGCGTGGTACACAACGTCCATGAGCCTCGTCCGCCCCATCACTCGCCGGGACATCAAGGGCCCGGCGCTGTACGGGCCGATCCGCGACGACTACCGGAATCGCGTGATCGCGCTCAAGCGTCCACGCCGCGTCCTGATCGGTGATCGCGTCGCGCTGGTGTTCGAGAACCGGCACACGCTGACGCTCCAGATCGAGGAGATGTGTCGCGCCGAGGGCCTGACCCGCGACGACCAGATCGAGGCCGAGGTCGCGGTCTACAACGAGATGATGCCGACCGACAGCTCGCTGTCGGCGACGCTGTTCATCGAGCTGCCCACCGAGGCCGACGCGCGCAAGGAGCTCGACAAGCTGATCGGCCTCGACGAGCACGTCGTCCTCGAGATCGGGCCGCACCAGATCCGCGCGCAGTTCGAGCCCGGCCGGGCGACCGAGGATCGGATCTCGGCGGTGCAGTACACCCGCTATCCGCTGTCGCCGGAGGCGCGCACCGCGCTGCTGACGCCGGGCACCAGGCTCGCGGTCGCGATCGATCACCCGAACTACACGCATCGGGTCGAGTGCTCCGAGGAGCTGCGCGCGTCGCTCGCGGGTGACTATGCGTAGCTGGTGGCTGGTGGTGCTCGCGGTCGGGTGTGGGGCGAGTGCACGGGAGCGCGCGCAGCGCGAAGCGATGGATTTTCGCTGTCGCGATCGGATCGCGAGCTACATCGCGACCCACCACATGGGGGGCGACGAGATCGGCGTCCAGATGGACTGCGCCGAGCGCGGCCCGCGGATCAAGCGGTGGCGGATGGACAAGCAGGGCAAGCGCGTCGACGACGAGCACTCGATGTCACCCGCCGAGTTCGACAACGTGTGGAAAGAGATCGATGGCACCGGGTGGCCGAACCTCCGCGACTGCGGCAACGGCACCGGCGGCAAGCAGGACCCGATCTACACGTTCGACATCAAGGACGATCAGAACACGGCGACGTTCCAGTGCCAGTCACGAACGATGCCCTACCCGTATCACTCGATCGTCGATCCGCTCGATGTCGCCGCCCAGCGCGACCGCAAGCAGCTCGGCGATGACGAGCCGGCAGATCTCAAGGCGCTCGACAAGAAACACGAGCAGCGATGACGCTCGGCGGCAGCACGGCGGTCGTCACCGGCGCGAGTCGCGGGATCGGCCGTGCGATCGCGCTGCGGCTCGCGGCGGCCGGTGCCGAGGTCGCGCTGTGGGCGCGCGATCGCAAGGCGCTCGACGAGGTCGCGGCGGTGATCGCGAGCGCGGGTGGCAAGGCGGTGGCGTACGAGTGCGACGTCTCGGATCCCGCGGCGGTCGAGCGGGCCGCGATGGGCGTGCGCACGGCGATGCCGCCGGTCCGCACCGTGGTCAACAACGCCGGCATGGTGCTGCGCAAGGCGACGCTCGAGATCGATGACGCCGAGTGGCGCCGCGTGATGGCGGTCAACGTGGACGGCACGTTTCACGTCACCCGTGCGTTTCTTCCCCAGCTGACGCGAAGCGGTGGCAGGATCATCAACATCGCGTCGCGGGCTGGCCGCGAGGGAACCGCGATGCTGGCGCCTTATTGCGCGGCAAAGCATGCGGTCGTCGGGTTCACGCGGTCCCTTGCCGAGGAACTGCGCGCTGCTAAGGTCTCCGTGAATGCGGTCTGCCCCGGCAGCGTGGACACAGCGATGCTCCGCGAAGGGCTACCCGATGCGGAGCCCGACATGACGCCCGACGACATCGCTCGGACGGTCTTGTTTCTGGCGACCAGCGCCCCGGATGCTTTGACCGGCACTTGTATCGACGTCTTCGGATAATGTGGACGGGAGCCGGCATGTCGGAGAGCAAAGGACTCGACCCCAGCGCGTTGTCCTCGCTGCCGATCTTTCCGTTACCCAACTGCGTGCTGTTGCCATGCGGCCTGCTGCCGCTGCACGTGTTCGAGCCGCGCTATCGCGAGCTCACCAAGCACTGCCTCGATGGCCACCAGCTGATGGGGATCGCGCGGCTGCGGCCCGGGTACGAATCGGCCTATTACGGACGGCCCCCGGTCTACGAGCGCTGCGGAGTCGGCAAGATCATCTGCTCCGAGGAGCTGCCCGACGGCCGGTTCGCGCTGCTCCTGCGGGGGGTCGCGAGGGTCGAGATCGCGCGCGAGCTTCCAGCCGAGCACTCGTATCGCAGGGTCGAGGCGCGACTGCTCGATGACGCGTCGACCGATCAGGTCGAGATCAAGCAGCACCAGCGCCGGTTGATCACGCTGTGCGACCGCCTCGCCGAGGTCATCGAACAAGGCGGCTCGCAGCTGCGCGATCTGGTGCGTTCGTTCGAGGCGCCGGGCGAGTGCGCCGATGCGGTGGCGGCCGCGCTGATCATGGATGCCGACGCGCGCCAGGAGCTACTCGAGGCGTGCGATCCGATGGTCCGCCTGCAACGCACGCTCGGTCACGTGAGCCACCTCCTCTGCGAGCTCGCCCCGTGCACCGAGACCGTGAACTGAGACCACGGATCGATCCTCGCGCGGTGCGCCGGCGACGCGCCGACGATCTCGATCGCGACTTCCTCGAGGACGCGCACATCCGCGCGCTCGGCCCGACGGCGCTGGTCGGCTACGGCTGGACCGAGGAGCGCCTGCGCAGGCAGTTCCACCGCGAGGTCCACCTG
>JAEYYY010000490.1 GCA_023430775.1 Pseudomonadota bacterium | reverse complement strand
TCGTCGTCCTCGTCGTCGTCGTCGTCGTCATCCTCGTCAGGCTCCGAGCCATCCGCGGCCTTGCCGCAGACCTTGCACTTGCCGTTGTCACCGATCAGGCCGACGCACGCGCCATCGCTGCACAGCTTGCGCTCGTTCCACGCGGCGACCTTGCCGCCCTTCGCAGCGACCTTGGCCGGCGACGCGACCGGCTCCGACGACTCCTCCTCGACCTCGTCGGCGTCGGACTTCGAGCTGACGCGGCCGGGCTTGCGGAAGTCGCCGAAGTTCGGCGCCGGCTTCCCGCACATCTTGCAGGTGCCGTCCTGACCGATCACGCCGGTGCACGCGCCGTCCTCGCAGAGCTGGCGGCCTTCCCACTTGTCGACGGTCACGGCCTGCCTCCGAGCACCTGGTAGAGATCGATCGCGAGATAGAACGTCAGATCGACATCGCCGAGGCGCAGCACCTCGCGCGACCGGATCGGCTTCTCCTTGCGCGGCTCGAGCGGCTCGCCACGCAGCCAGCTGCCGTTCTTGCTGCCGGCATCGGCGACCACCCAGCCGGTGCCCTGCGATCGCAGGTAGGCGTGGAGGCGCGAGATCGAATGATCGGCGATCGCGAGATCGTTGTTCGAGGTGCGCCCGATCGTGATCCGGTCGGGAAACGACGCCCCGGCCTTCTTGAGGAGTGGATGAATGGCCATGTCGATGTCGGTGATCGAGAAGCTGCCGATGCCATCCATCGGCAGGGTCTCGTCGATGCTGCCTTCGCCGTCGTGATCGAGCGTCAGCGTGCGGCCGCCGTCGCCCGCCGACGATTCGCCCCGGTAGCGCACGAGCGCCGCCGGCGCCGCGGCCGCCAGGAACTCATCGCGGCCCAGCTTGATCAGCTGGCGGTAATGCGCCGAAGCATCCATCGCGGTGGGTATACACGCGTTTTCGGGCTGCGGCGCCCGGGAGGAGATGCCGAGATCGAGGTTTGACAGCCCCGACGACGGCGGGGTAAACAGCCCGGCCATGTACGATACGTCGGATATCCGCAAGGGCCTGAAGGTGCTGATGGACGGTAACCCCTTCACCGTCATCGAGTTCCAGTTCGTGAAGCCCGGTAAGGGTGCCGCGTTCACCCGTACGAAGTTCAAGAATCTGTTAACGGGCGCCGTGATCGAACGGAACATCCGATCGGGCGAGAAGCTCGAGCCGGCCAACGTCGATCAGCGCGACATGCAGTTCCTCTACAAGGAGGGCGGCGACCTCGTGTTCATGGACCAGACGAACTACGAGCAGGTCACGATCAGCGCGGACCTGATCGGCGAGGCCGTCGACCTGATGAAGGACAACCTGCCGGCCACGGTGATCTTCTTCAACGAGCGCCCGGTCGATATCTCGCTCCCCACGTTCGTGTTCCTCGAGGTCACCGCCTCGGAGCCGGGCGTCAAGGGCGATACCACCGGCAACGTCACCAAGCCGGCCACCGTCGAGACGGGTGCCACGATCGCGGTGCCGCTGTTCATCCGCGTCGGTGACACCATCAAGATCGATACGCGCACGCACGAGTACGTCGAGCGCGTGAACAAGTAGTGAACCGCGTCGTTCGCGTCGGTCGGGTCCTGGCGATCGACGGGCCGATCGCGACGCTCCGGTTCGAGCGCGAGGACATCGAGGTCCAGGCCGCTGCCGGCTGGCAGCCCGGCGATCTGATCTCCGAGACCAGCTTCGGCGACGAAGGCTATCCCGCCTACGCGCCGGTGCGCCGCTACGCCGGCCCGCCGTATCCGGGCCCGACGACCGAGGTCGCCCGGCTGCCGCGCGAACGGATGCGAGCGCTGCAGCAACGCGCGAAGGCGCTCGCCGCCGTGCGCGGCTACTTTGCCGACCAGGACTTCCTCGAGGTCGAGACGCCGCTGCTGGTGCGCTCGCCCGGGCTCGAGATCCATCTCGATGCCGTGCCCGCCGGCGACGGCTTCCTGATCACGTCGCCCGAGTACCAGATGAAGCGGCTGCTCGCCGCCGGCTGCGAGCGGATCTTCCAGGTCTGCAAGTGCTTCCGCGGTAACGAGCACGGGCCGCACCACTCGGGCGAGTTCACGATGATCGAGTGGTATCGCGCCGGCGCGAACCTCGACGCGATCATCGCCGACACCGAGCAGCTGGTCGCCGCCGTCGTCGGCGCGCTCACCGGCAGCACGCGCGTGCCGGGCTGCGACGTCACGCCGCCGTGGCAGCGAATGACCGTGCGCGAAGCGATGACGAGGTGGGCCGGCGTCGACGTCCATGGTGGCGAGCCCGCCGCCGAGCTGGTCGCGAAGGTGCGCGCCGCCGGGATCGATGTCGCCGACGACACCGCCTGGGACGACGCGTTCTTCGCCGCGTTCCTCGAGCGCGTCGAGCCGCAGATCGCGAAGCTCGATCGCGCGCTGATCCTCCACGATTGGCCCACGCCACTCGCCGCGCTCGCGCGCCGGCGGCCCGACGATCCGCACACCGCGCTGCGCTTCGAGGCGTACGTCGGCGGGCTCGAGCTCGCGAACGCGTTCGACGAGCTGGTCGACCCGGTCGAGCAGCGCGCACGATTCGAGGACGACCTGCGGATCCGCGGCGCGCGGGGCAGGGCGCAGTACCCGATCGACGACAAGCTGATCGCCGCACTCGGCGAGGGCCTGCCACCCTCCGCGGGCATCGCCCTCGGCTTCGATCGCCTCGTCATGCTGGCGACCGGAGCGCGCTCGATCGATCAGGTCCTGACGTTCACCGCAGACGAGCTGTGATCACTCGATCACGAGCCAGTTCACCAGCTCGGAGACTCCCGCGACCGACGCCACCACGTTCTCGATCCGGTCGAGCCGGTGACCCGGCGTGACGGTGCCGCGCAGCGTGACGCGCTCGCGCAGGACCTCGATCGAGATCCGCGAGGTGTCGATCTGCTCGGCGATCAGCGCATCTCGCACGCGATCGTGGAGGTCTTGCTCGTCTTCATCGAGCGCCTTGTACCCACCGGTGAACGCCTGGGTCACTTGATCCGGAGATGGTCGCCACGAGCCTTCCGGATCGGGAACTGTCTTCCGCGTGATCTCGTCGTAACTCTTTGGAGGGTGACCGGCCATGACCCGGAGTGGTGCAAGCGATGTGCTCGGCCTCAGCGCCGGCTCAGCCGTTCGGTCCACTGCCCGCGGATCAGCCAGACGCGGCTGCCTTCGCCGTGCGCGAGGGCGCTGTTGACGATGGCGATGCTCCCGTCGCGGACGTCGAGCTTGCGCATCAGCTTGCCCTGCTGACTGCCGTTCCAGCCGCCGCCGGGATCGACACTGCCGGCGATCGGTTGCGGCGCGGCGAACGTGGTGCCGCCGTCGAGCGAGTAGCTGAGCGCGAGCCCGCGGCCGTGGCCATCGTCGAGCAGCTCCCAGCTCGTCCACAGCTGATCGCCGTCGAGGACCAGCGAGGGAAACGCACCGCCGCCGAGGCTGCGCGAGTCCTCGAACGCGTCGCCGCGCGACCGCGCATACCGCACCTCGCGGCGATCCTCCGACCACACGACGTGGACGACGCCGCGGCGATCGATCGCGAGCTTCGGTGCATCGCTGTGGCCCGGCG
>JAEYYY010000483.1 GCA_023430775.1 Pseudomonadota bacterium | reverse complement strand
TCGTCTGGAAACAGCTCGGTGTGGATCGGATCGTCGGGGAACAGCGCGTGGATGAACTCCTTGTTGTCGCGCGACAGCAGATCCGCTTCCTGATAGGTCAGCCCGGTGAACTTCTTGCCGAGCGCCTTCCACAGCTTCGAGGTGCCGTCGGGCTCGAGCGGCGGCAGCAGCTCCGACAGCACGGTGTCGCGGAACCACGACCGGTGCATGCGGATGTACAGGAAGCGCACGAACGACAGCGCCTTGCCGAGCGACTCGCCGCCCGGCGCCGACGACCGGCGGTACTCGGGCAGCAGGATCAAGCCGCCGATCTCGGTCGGGCCGTTGTAGTTGTAGCCGATGCGCAGAGTCTGATGGACCATGTGCTTGTCGAGGGTGACCGAGTAACGCTCGTCGTCCTCGACGCGGAAGAAGATGTGCGGTGCGCGCTTGGTGCCGTGCTGCGCGTAGATGATCGACGTGCCGATGATCTTCTTCGCGTCGAGGTCTTCGAGCACGAACAGGAACTCGCGCTCGCCGGGCGGGACCTCTTCGTTGAACGCCTTCTCGGAGCGTTCGAGGATCGCTTCGATGTGCGGCCGATCCGCAGGCAGGTTGACGGTGTCGAGGTGCTCGGCAACCGCCAGCACCTGATCGACATCATCCCGAGAGGATTGACGAATTCGAAACGTCACAGCCTCGCGCACCCTACCATGGGTCGCCGTCGTCGTCGTGCACGTGTCACGTGCACGTGCTCGTCCTCGTGCACGGCATGACCCTGGCCCTGTTCCCGCTCGCATCCCCGTGGATCGCCGACGCGCTGTCCTCGCGCTACATCGTCGACTTCCCGTTGCCGATCGATCGCGTGACGCCGGAGCGGCTGCGCAGTGCGGCGGCGCAGTTCGGCGCATCTCCCCGGTCGGCGCATCTCCCGGTCGGCACCCACCCGGCTCGTCCTCGTGCACAGCCTGGCCCTGGAGCCCTGTTCCCGCTCGCATCCCCGTGGATCGCCGAGGCGCTGTCCTCGCGCATCGGGAAGGCAATGGCGCGGGTGGCGGACGATCAGCGCCTCGCAAGGTGCAGTCCACAAGCTCGACGTCATCGACTTCCCGTTGCCGATCGATCGCGTGACGGCCGGAGCGACGGCGCAGTTCGGCGCATCTTCCGGTCGTCACCGAGCGCGTGAGCTACTGGAACGTCGACGGGCCGAACGTGCGCACGAGGACGTGCACGTGCACGTGCACGTGTCACGAGCACGTGCACGTGTCACGCGCACGGCCTAACCCTTGGAGCCCTGTTCCCGTTCGCATCCCCGGATCGCCGACGCGCTGTCCTCGCGCTCCGTCGTCGACTTCCCGTTGCCGATCGATCGCGTGACGCCCGGAGCGACGGCGCAGTTCGGCGCATCCTCCCGGTCGTCACCCAGGGTGTGAGCTACTGGAACGTCGATGGGCCGAACGTGGGCACGTGCACGTGCACGCTTGCACGCTTACGGCAGGAGGCTGGCCAGCACCGCGGGTAGCGCGCGGGCGCCCTCGGTCGCGTCGGCCAGCCAGGGCACCAGCCCCTTGGGGAGCTGCTCGGCTGCCAGGTCGGGTCCGGACAGGATCTTGATCTTCATCTTGCGCGACCGCTCGCGCCGCGCGTTTTCCTCGTCGATCCACTTCAGGATCTCGGGCAGCGCCTCGACGGTAACCTTCTTGACGTCGTGGAGCAGCAGCACCGCGCGACCACCCGCGCGCGACAGCTCCTTGGTGACGTAGCTGACCGTCTTGTCGGTCTTGCCATGCTTCCACTCCTGCGGATCGAGGTCCCAGTGGAAGTGCTTCACCTTCCGCTCCTCGAGCATGCGGTCGACCCGATCGCAGCGGACGCCGAACGGCAGCCGCAGCCAGGCCAGCTCCATGTGCGTGACCCGCTCGATGGTCTCCTTGCCCTTGTCGAGATCCTCGATCGCCTTCTCCTCGGTGACCCGGCAGAGATCCTTGTGGCGCATCGTGTGATTCGCGATCACGTGGCCCTCGGCGAGCATGCGGTCGAGGATCTTCGGCACGCGCTTGTCGCGCGAATCCACCATCTCGCCGACGAGGAAGAAGATCGCCTGGATGTGGTGCTCCTTGAGGATGTCGAGCACCTTCGGCGTGGTCACCGGGTTCGGGCCGTCGTCGAAGGTCAGCACCAGCTGGATCTGCCCCTCGGGTCCATCGCCCGCCGCCGGCTGCGGCCAGCCCTTGGCGGTGGCATCGCCCGCCAGACAGAAGGCGATCGCGCTGGACAGGAGCAGACTGCGGAGCGGCACCATCGAACCTCTAACACGCGAACGCGGAGAGAGATTCTTTCTAGCGCTCCGGCGGTAGAGTGCACGCGTGTCAGACCGCATCCACGATCGCGAGCCGCCGCGCATCGCGCTGGCGAACCAACCCACGAGAGGTCACTGGCTCCGCTACGGCGAAGGCCTCGGCCCGCGCTTCTGGCTCAAGCGCGACGACCACACGGGCTCCGAGCTGATGGGCAACAAGGTCCGCAAGCTCGAATACTTGATGGCCGAGGCGGTCGCCGAGAACGCCACCCACGTCATCACCTGCGGCGGCGAGCAGAGCAATCACGCGCGCGCCACCGCGTTCGCGGCCTGCCAGCTCGGAATGAAAAGCGTGCTGATTCTTCGTACCGACGATCCGCAAAAGCCTCCGGCGGCCACCGGTAACATCCTCCTCGACAAGCTGGTCGGCTCGGAGATCGTCTGGATCTCGCGCCCGGCGTGGAAGCAGCGCAACCAGCTGCTCGCCGAGCAGGCCGACAAGGTCCGCGCCGCCGGCGGCAAACCCTACGTCGTACCCGAGGGTGGCTCGAACGCGCTCGGTAGCTGGGGCTACGTCCGCGCGATGCACGAGCTGGCGCACGACCTCGCGGACATCGCCTCCCCGGCGCACCCGGTCACCGTGGTCTACGCGTGCGGTTCCGGTGGCACCGGCGCCGGCCTGGTCACCGGCGCGAAGCTGCTCGGCCTCGCCGCCAGGGGCATCCGGGTCGCCGGCGTCAACGTCTGCGACGACCGCGCGTACTTCCTCGACGCGATCGGCCGGATCTGCGCCGACATGGAGGCGCGGTGGTCGATCGGCGCCAACGTCACCGCCGACGACATCGACATGGTCGACGGTCACGTCGGCCTCGGCTATGCGAAGAGCCGGCCCGAGGAGCTCGCCACCATCCGCGATGTCTGCCGCAGCGACGGCGTCGTGCTCGACCCGGTCTACACCGGCAAGGCGTTCCACGGCGTGGTCACCGAGCTGAAGCAGAATCCGCAGCGGTTCGGGTCCGCGGTCGCGTTCGTCCACACCGGCGGGATGTTCGGGCTGTTCCCGTCCCACGAGCTGTTCACCCCGCTGCTCTAGCGAATCGCCAGGCCAGCAGCTGACAGCCCCCGGCGACTCGGTTTTGGCTATGGTGCCACCCATGCGCACGGCTGTTGTCGTCTCGTCGCTCCTCCTCGCTGCTTCGCCCGCGCGCGCCGAGAAGAGCGAGAAGACGTCGGTCGCTCTGGCTGCCACCGGAACCGGCGTGTCGTCGGCGCTGATCCTGGCGGCGTTCCTGGTCGATGCCCAGGATGCCGACGTCCACATGCCCACGCTCTACGCGGGGATCGGCACGTCGGTGATCACGCCATCGCTCGGCCATCTCTACTCGGAGCAGTGGCTGACGATCGGGATGGGGATCCGCGCGGCCGCCGGAGCCCTCGCGCTCTACGGGCTGTCGCAGAAAGAGGATCACGCGTGCCTGACGCGGCCCGCGGACAACTGCCCGGAGACCACGGGGACCGGGCTGACGATCGTCTCGCTCGCCGCGATCGCGTACATCGGCGGCATCGCCTACGACGTGCGCGATGCCGGTGCGGCGGCGCGCCGGTACAACAAGCGCCAAGGGACGACGGCGACGATCACACCGACGGCGGTTCGCCACGGCGCAGGCCTGTCGCTCGTCGGCAGCTTCTAGCTCACTTCTTCTTCGCGGGCGCCGGGATGTGGCCGAGCGACAACAGCCGAAAGCCTTCGCGCCGGTGCGTCGAGACCAGGTAGTAGCGACCGGGCTCGACCTTCGCCGCGGTAGTCACGGTGACGTTCGCGTCCTTCAACTTCACCTCGACGCCGAAGTAGGTCTCCCTGGGGTCGAGCTTGATCGTCTGGAAGGCCTTGCCCGGCTCGATGCCGCGGTGGGCACCGATGCCGTTGTGGCCGATCAGATCGAGCGTGACGTCGACCGGCGAGATGCTGATGAAGCCAGCGGCCTTCGGCGTCTCGCCGGCGCCCGAGGCGTGGCCTGCGAACACGCCCTTCACCTTCTTGCCGTCGGGGATCAGCACGTAGACGTCGTTCGCTCCGGTGGTCGTCTTCCAGACTTCCTTGCCGGCACTATCGACCACTCGCAGCGCGAGCTTGTCGACCCCCGGTGGCACCAGGAACGACTGCTTGGATACGGACTCCGACCCGTCACCGAGCTTTCGCTTGTCGACCTTGCCGTTCGGAAGCTTCAGCTCGACGGTGTAGTCCCCTTTGACCGCGCTGTAGACCGTAGGGTCCGCAGCAGCCGTCGACGACGCAGCGACCACCACCAACGCGAACGAAGACTTCATCCGTCCTCCCCGGAAGCTGCTAGTTCGCTTCCGGCCCGCCGATCAACGGCTCCAGGATCGCGGTCAGCTTCTCCGCCGACAGCGCGCCGACATGCGTGTGGGCCTGGTGACCCGTGCGATCGAAGATGAACGTGGTCGGCAGCGAACCGGGATAGTCGTACGAGACCAGGATGTCGCTGGTCGCGCGGATCACCGGGAACGTCATCTCGTTGTCGGACTGGAAGTTCAGCAGCGTCGCGTTGTCGGGGTTATCGCTGGCGAGCACGCCGAGCACGACCACGCCCCGGCTCTTGTAGCGCTCGTAGATCTTCGACAGATCCGGAATCTCCTTGAGGCACGGCTTGCACCAGGTCGCCCAGAAGTTGACCACCACCACCTTGCCGGTCAGCGACTGCTTCGTGTACGCGGTGCCGTTGGTGTCGACGTAGTTGACCTCGGGCAGGCAGTGCTCGCCCTTCTTGCACGCGGCGGCGGCGGTCTTCGTTCCGATCGTGGGCTTGTTCCCCCCCGACAGCTGGACGAACAAGAAGATGATGATGCCGGCGGAGCCGGCGAGGAGCAGGCCGATCAGCGCCTTGCTGTTGCCTGGTTTGTGGGGAGGAGGTTGCGTCATCGGAAGCGGAGGATCGAGGGTTCGAGATCGTCAGGAGGGGTCAGGCCGAGGAGCTCGAGACAGGTGGCGGTGACGTTGGCGATTCCGGCGCTGGCCGCACGCTCGGGATCGATCTCGTAACGATCGCCCCTGGCGGGGTCGTGGATCAAGAATGGCACGGCGTTGAGCGTGTGGCTGGTCTTTGCGATCGGAGTGCCCGACTTCTTGTCGCGGGCGACCTTGCCGGCCTTGTCGCGCTGATACATCTCGTCGGCGTTGCCGTGGTCGGCGGTAACGACGAGGATTCCTTGCAGCTCCTCGACCGCCTTGACCAGCCGCGCGAGCTGGAGATCGACGGTCTCGACCGCGATCACCGTGGCATCGAACGCACCCGTGTGGCCGACCATGTCGCCGTTGGCGTAGTTGACGCGCGCGAACTGGTGCTTGCCGGTGCGCAGCTCGGCGATCAGGCGGTCGGTGATCTCGGCCGCCTTCATCCACGGCCGCTGCTCGAACGGCACGTTGTCCGACGGGATCTCGATGTAGCACTCGGTGCCGTCGTCGAACATGCCGCTGCGGTTGCCGTTCCAGAAGTAGGTGACGTGGCCGTACTTCTGGGTCTCGGAGATCGCGAGCTGGCGGACGTGCTGGGCGGCGAGGATCTCGCCCATCGGGCGCTCGATCTCGGGCGGGTTGACCAGGTAGCGCTTCGGGATGTGGAGGTCGCCGTCGTACTCCATCATCCCGGCATAGATGACGTCCGGCCGGCGCACGCGTTCGAACTTGTCGAACGAATCGTCATCGAACGCGCGCGAGATCTCGATCGCGCGGTCGCCGCGGAAGTTATAGAACACCACCGCGTCGCCATCCGCGATCGGCGTGGCGGGCGCGACGGTGAACGCCGGCAGGTCCTGATCGATGACACCGGGACGCGCCTCGCGTGCAGCTTCGATCGCCGCACGCGCCGACGGAAACACCGGCGCATCGGCGAGCACGTGGGCGTGCCAGCCGCGCTCCACCATCTTCCAGTCCGCCTCGTAGCGATCCATCGTGATCTGCATGCGCCCGCCGCCGGAGACGATCCGCGCGTCGATGCCGGACTCGCGCAGCTTGCCGAGGAACTGCTCCGTGCGATCGATGTATTCCAGCGCCGAGGTCGGTGGCACGTCGCGGCCGTCGAGCAGCGCGTGGACGTAGAGCCGCTTGCAGCCGGCGAGAGCGGCGGCACCCATCAGCGCCTCCAGGTGATCGAGGTGCGAGTGCACGTTGCCGTCGGAGTGGAGCCCGAGGAAGTGGATGGCCCCGCCCTTCGCCCCGCGCTCGACCACCTGCTTCCACACCGCGCCGTCGAACAGCGCCCCCGAGCTGATGGCCCGACCGACGAGGAGTGCACCCTGGGCGTAAATTTTTCCTGCGCCGAGTGCGTTGTGGCCGACCTCGGAGTTGCCCATGTCGTCATCGGACGGCAGGCCCACCGCCTTGCCATGTGCCCGCAATTCGGCGCGTACGCCGGGCACCCACAGCCTGTCGAGGGTGGGGGTGGACGCGATGGCGACGGCATCCGCCTCGTCGCCGGCCCCGCGGCCGATGCCATCCATCACCACCAGCACCACCGGTCCGCGAGGCGAGAACGCACGGTGAGGGCGAAGCATGGCGAGACCTTACCGCACGAAATATCCCCCTGCCGACCCGGCGGCGAATTCCATGCTCTCGACGGCCCGCGTGTATGATCGCCGTGATTGGCCGAAACAGAGCCCAAGCTCGAGATGACCCGCCTCGGCGGGTACACGATCGTTCGCAAGCTCGCGAAGGGCGGGATGGCGGAGATCTATCTCGCGCGCAGCGTCGGCCCCGAGGGGTTCGAGAAGCTGGTCGTCCTCAAGCGGATTCTTCCGAAGTACGCCGAGAACCCGCGCTTCGTGCAGCTGTTCCTCGATGAAGCGAAGCTCGCGGCGAGCCTCGATCATCCGCACATCGTCCACGTCTACGACATGGGCCGAGCCGACGGTCACTACTTCTTCACGATGGAGTACGTGCACGGTCAGGACACGCGCTCGATCCTGCGCAAGGCGTCGCGCACGAAGGGCCGCGATATCCCGGTCCACGTCGCCGTCCACATCGCTCGCACGATGGCGGCCGCGCTCCATCACGCGCACGAGCGCAAGCGGCCCGATGGCACGTCGCGCGATGTCGTCCATCGCGACGTCTCGCCGTCGAACATCCTCGTCAGCTACGACGGCGCGATCAAGCTCGCCGATTTCGGCGTCGCGAAGGCCGCGACCAGCTCGGTGCGTACGCGGACCGGCGCGCTCAAGGGCAAGGTCGGGTACATGTCGCCCGAGCAGGCGCGCGGCATGACGATCGATCGCCGCAGCGACATCTTTTCGCTCGGTGTCGTGCTGTGGGAGCTGGTCGCGATGCGTCGCCTGTTCAAGAGCGACAACGACCTGGCCACCATCCAGGCGATCATCAACACGCCACCGCCGTCGCTGACCGAGCTCCGCCCCGAGTGCCCGCCCGAGCTCGATCGGATCGCGCGCCGCGCGCTCGAGAAGGATCCGGCCACCCGCTACCAGAACGCGCAGCAGCTGCAGAGCGATCTCGACGAGCTGTCGCGCGAGCTGAAGCTCGACCAATCGTCGATCGCGCTGTCGCGCTACATGAACGAGCTGTTCGACGAGGAGATCGCCGCCTGGCGCGAGGCGCAATCGTCGGGCGCCACGGTCACCGACTTCATCGTCGCGCACTCGGGGCCGTCGCATGCCACGCCGGTCAGCGAGAGCGAGCTGTCGCTCGACGATCCCGGTGATCCCGACGATGACGACGACGATCTCGACGACGACGACGATCTCGACGAGGAATCGCAGCGCACGACCCTACCGCCGCAACAGCCGCGCGCCGGCCTGATCTCGAACGACGAGCCAGAGGACGCCACCGATTTCGGTCCGCCGCCGGCGATGCCGGAACCGATCAAGACGCCGGCACCGGCAGCGCGTCCGCCCACCAGCTCGCCGCGCCCGCTGGCCGCGACGGTACCTCGCCCGAAGGCGCCGGTGATCCCGACCCTGATCCCGAAGGGACCCGACACCGAGCGCGAGGACAACCCGTTCGATCACGCGACCACCCGCCTGCGTCCGAACCCGATGACGAGCAGTGGTCCCGAGCCGAGCTTCGACTCGCCCACCAAGGTCGGCCAGCCGATCTTCACCGACGAGGCGCCGACGGTCAGCGCGCCGCCCGACATCCTGCAGAAGGCGTTCGCCGAGGCCGACGAGACCGCCGTCGCCTCGCCTCGCTACACCGATCCGAAGACGCTGCCCGACACGAGCTTCCCGACGCCACCGCCGGGCCGGCGCTACGACACCAAGGAATCGCCGACCACGCCGTTCGCGAAGCCGACGCCGGGCACGGCGCAGTATCCGCTCGCCGAGGCGAAGCCACCGCCGAACCTGCCGAGCGTGCCGCACGTCTCGCATCTCGCACCGCAGTCCGATCCCTCGGTGCTGGTCGCGCCGCAGACGCCGCCGGTCGGCGTGCCCGCGATGCTCGGCGTCGTCCCCAAGGCCGCGACACCGAACGCGCCCACCAAGTACGGCCAGCCGCCCCCATCCGCTCCGCCGCCGATGCCCGACGCGATCCAGCCGGCGATGCTCGGCGGCCCGGGTGCGATGCAGCCCGGAATGTCGGGCCAGCTGCCGAACCAGTCCGGTGCGATGCCGCCGCTCGGCATGCAGCACGGCCAGCTGCCGCCAAATCAGATGCAACCGCCGGGCGTCATGCCGGTCGGTTCGTTCCCGCCGGGCACGATGGGCATGCCGCAGGGCTATCCCGGCATGCATCCCCACACGATGGCGTCGTATCCGACGACCGACTTCGATCCGAACCTGTCGATCGATCTCGCGCCGCAGCGCCGCTGGTTGATGATCGCCGGCATCGCAGTCGCGATCGCGGTGATCGCGATCCTGCTCGTCGTGATCTTCAGCCGCGGCTCGGCGGAGGACGAAGAAGAAACCGCGCCGGACGAGGAGACCACGCCCGCCCCGAAGCCCGTGCCGGCACCTCCACCGAAGGCCGAAGCTCCGAAGCCGGAACCGAAGCCCGCATCGCCCGAGCTGGCCGTTGCGCCCGTATCGATCGTCCAGCGCGTCGCCGTCGCGAAGCCGAAGATCACCAGGCTGCCCCCGACGGTCCGTCGCGCAAACCGCCGCTGAGCCGCTCTCCCCAGCACTTGCAGATCGGGGAGCCGAGATCGTTCAGCGTCTCGACCGAAACGGCAAATCGGGTCTCCGAGGTCGGTTAGGGTTGCTGCCGTGGAGACCAAGACGGTCGAGGCCAACGGGCTGAAGTTCGCGTATCTCGAACAGGGCAGCGGGCCGCTCGTGCTGCTCGTGCACGGCTTCCCGGATACCGCGCATACCTGGCGCGATGTCATGCCGGCGATCGCGGAGGCCGGCTTTCGCGCGGTCGCGCCGTTCACGCGCGGCTACAAGCCGACGGAGATCCCGAAGGACGGCGACTACGAGACCGACACGCTGGGCCGCGATCTGCTCGCGCTGATCGACGCGCTCGGTGACGGCAAGCCGGCGATCGTCGTCGGTCATGACTGGGGTGCGATCGCCGGTTACTGCGCGGCCGCCCTCGGCCCCGAGAAGATCCGGCTGCTCGTCACCGTCGCGTTGCCGCATCCCGGCGGCGTGCGACCGACGCCGCGCCTGGTGTGGCTCGTCCGTCACTTCTTCACGCTCGGCAAGCAGAACGCCGCGGCGGCGCTGATGGCGAACGACTGCGCGTATGTCGACGAGCTGTGGCGCCGGTGGTCACCGGCGTGGAAGCAGATTCCCGCGTCGGAGACGGCGCACGTCAAGTCCGCGTTTCAGGATCCGGCGTGTGCCGCGGCGGCGTGTGGCTACTACCGCGCGCAGGGCTATCGGCTGCGCACCCCGCCGACGCAGCGCCTGCCGATCACGGTGCCGAGCGTCGCGTTCGCGGGCACGCACGACATGATCTCGCCGCGGCTGTTCGAGAAGGCGCGCCACAAGTTCACGAGCTCGTACGAGGTCATCCAGGTGCCGGGCGGCCACTTCATGCACCGCGAGCATCCCGACGAGTTCCGCACCGAGCTGGTGCGCGTGCTTCGCGATCACGGCTTGATGACGCGGTAGCCGGCGATCGCCTTCGCATCGACGACGAACCAGTTCTTCGGCGCGGGCTTGTCGATCTCGACCGCCGAGAACTTCATGGTCTGCGTGTTGCCGCTGCTGTTGACGATCACGACCTGCGTGACCATCCGCTTCGCGTCGACCGCGAGCACGATCTTCGCGTACGTCGCCGACGGCTTCTTCGGCGTCAGCTCGAGGCCGGTCGTGCCCGCGGGGAGCGAGGCCGTGGTGGTCGCGACGTTGAAGTCGCGCGCGAGCGAGCCCGCGCCGAGGAAGAACGCCACCGTCGCCGGGAGCTCGCTATTCGCCGCGGACTGCTTCGCGTACTGCGTGTTCTTGTGATCGAGCACCCACAGCGTCTTGCCGTCGAGGAAGTACTGCGACTTCAGCTTCGGATCCTTTCGCTTGGGCTGGAAGAAATCGAAGCGCAGCTTGTCCGGCTTCTCGACGTAGAACACGCCCGGTGCTTCCTGGACCTGACCACTCACCGCGTTGGTGACGGTCTGCTCGAACGTCACCTTCAGGTGCCGCGGCGCCTTGTAGTTCGCTTCGACGGCGGTCAACAGCGCCGCAGCCGGCGACGGCTTCGTAGGTTGCGCACGTGCCGCACCCGCGAGCGCGACGAGGACCAGCGCGCTGCGAATCACTTCTTGGGCGCCGGCGCGGGAGCCTTCTGCGGGCTGCCGCTGCCGGCCGCTTGCTGATCGGCGTCGACGACGCGGTAGTTCTTGACGCTCTTCTCGTCGAACTCGAACCACTTCGCGTCGATCGCCTTCTGGAAGTTCGGCGAGTAGAACCGGAAGTGGTTCGTGTTGTTCGACGAGTCGATGATCACCGACTGGGTGACGCGATAGTCGGTGGGATTGACGACGAGGAACAGGTTCTTGTACTGGGCCGACGGCTTCTTCGGCGTCAGCTTGAGCACGATCTCGTCCTTCGCCCCGAACTTGTTCGACGTGTCGAGCGCCGCGTTGAACTCGCTCTTGAGATCGCCCTTGCCGTAGAGGAACGACACCGCGACCGGCATCAGATCCTGCTGCAGGTTCTTCTTCACCACCTGCATGTTGTCGTGCTCGACGAGGTACAGGTTCGAGCCGTTCGAGATGAAGCTCTTCTTGACCTTGACGGTCTGCTGCTTCTTCTCGAGGTAGTCCCAGCGCATCTTGCCGGGCTTCATGATCCACACCGTGCCGTCGCTGGTCTTGGTGCTACCGAAGGTGTCGTTGGTGACGGCCTGACGGAACGACGCGGTGACCTGCTTCACGTTGGCGTAGAACTTCTGGACGTTATCGACGACCGCGTTCGCGTCCTGCGCGGTGGCGCCGGGTGCGGCAACCAGGGGAATCACCGGCACGATGGCCGGCTGTGCTGCAGGAGCCGAGGGAGCCGAAGGACCCGCCAGCACGCTGAACAGGACCCGAAGCATGATGTCGCTGAGATTCATTGCAGTCTCCGAAGGGTGCCCGACAAGCACCGTGGCTCATAGACGAGCTGCACGGTGGCGGGATTCATACACGGAAGTCCTCGACTCGATTGGTGGTAGCACGACGTGGGCCCGGTTACCCTGTTTGCGTGAGACCGGCGTGGGCTCTCGTGGCATTCCTTGCAGGCTGCGGTGGCACGAGCGCGCCCGGGCGCGTGACGGACACGCCGATCGGTGGCAACGACCAGCTGGCCGAGGAAGATCGCTTCGTTCCGAGCTACGGCAAGGCCGAGCTCCAGCGTGCGCTGATCGCCGAGCGTGGCGCGGAGGCCTCGGGAGAGCGCAAGGTCCGCGACCTCGAGGCGCTGGTGGCGTCCGGAGCAACGATGGCTGGATCCGATCGCCTGCGCGTGGCGCTCTCCGATCTCGCGGTGCGGCGGCGCTTCATCGCGTCGCTCGAGGCGTGCGAGTCGCAAGGTCAGTGGTGCCCGCCCAGGCTCGACGATCCGCCGTGGATGTTCGATCCCGATCCCGATGCCGGCGGTACGCCACCCCTCGAGGCACCGCTGCGGTTCGATCTCGATAGCTGGCGCGTGATCGCGGCGGAGCTCCACGGTCGCGCCTGCGCGTGCCGCACGCTCGGCTGCATCGACAGCCTCGATGTCGCGATCGAGCAGCTCGAGAAGCGACCGATGCCCGCGGTGCAAGACGACGACGCGGCGACGCTGTCGGTGACCCGCGCGCGCGAGTGCTTGTTCCGGCTGCGCGGCAAGAAACCATTTCGCGTCACGCCTGCGCTGGAGAACTGATGTCCCACACGATCGAGGCAGCGAAGTCGAATCGCGCGACCTGCGCGACCTGCGGCGAGAAGATCGGCAAGGGCGTGACCCGTGTCGCCGAGCTCTACCAGGATGCCCAGCACGGCCGGCCGATGTACGAGGAGCGCTATCGCGGCGATGGCAACTACTCGCGGTATCGCAGCGAGCATCGCGAGGCGATCCAGCGCTTCCACCACCTGCAGTGCGCGGTCGACAAGCACCCGGCCGTCGTCGCCACCGCGCTCAAGCGTCCACACGATGCGGCGCTGATCGAGGATCGCGCAGGGCTCGACAAGCGCCTCGCCGAAGCACTCGAGGAAGAGCGCAAGGTGCGCGTCGCCGCCGCCACCGCGCGGATGGCACCGCCCGTCGAGGTGGCCGCCGAGGATCCGAACCTGACGCCGCTCCTCGAGCAGCTCGCCGACAACCCCGACGATCCCGAGCTGGTCGCGATCATCGGCGACCTCTACCAGGCGGCGAACGATCCGCGCGGTGAGCTGATCTCGATCCAGCTCGCGATGCGCAACGCGAAGCGCGAGCGCGGGCCCGAGGTCGCGAACCCCAAGGGACGGACGCGCGCGCAGGAGGTCGAGGACACCACGTCGAAGGATCTCGGCTTCCGCCGCGACCAGTTGATCGCGCAGCTGTCCCCGCGTCTCGACTCCACCGATCGCTCGCACTGGGGCCTCGGGTTCATTCGCCGGATCGAGATCGGTAATCGGTCCGGCATGCACGTCCAGGAGCTCGCCGGACTGTGGAGCCATCCGAGCATGCGCGTGCTGTCCGAGCTCCGGCTCGAGTTGCCACCGGTTCCCGCCAGCTCCGTGATCGAGCAGCTCGCCGAGGTGTTGCCGCGCTCGCTGCGGAAGCTCGAGATCACGGGCTCGCCCGAGATCCCGAGCTCGCTGCAACCGCTGCTGCGCGCGTTGCCAAATCTCACCGACCTCGAGCTGCTGGGACGCCTCCCGGAACCGGAGATGTCACACCCCAAGCTCGAGCGCATCGCGATCTGCGGGTACAACCATGGCTATGCGCCGACGCGCGCGCTGAACATCCTCTCGCCCGATCTGTTCCCCGCGGTGCGGACGCTGGTGGTGAGTCGCGCATCGAGCTACCACAACCCGCTCGGCACGTTCGCGCGCTCGAAGTGGGCGAAGGTCGTCGATCACTTTCACCTCGAAGAGCGGGTCGGCTGTGGCGCGCCGATGACGATGGAAGAGGCCGAGGCCTTCGCGCGTCGCTTCAAGAAGCGCAAGCTGCCCAGGCTCGAGATCACCAACATCCCGATCCCGCTACCGGTGCGCGCCGCGCTGACGCCCTGCTGCGAGGAGCTGATCTGCCCGTCGCACGCGGTCGTGCTCGACGACGCCACCACGCACGTCACCCACGCGAACAAGCCGGAGTGGGGCAGGGGCAAGATCGTCAAGCGCGCCAACGGCAAGCTCGAGGTGAAGTTCGGAAAAGAGGTGAAGGTGTTCAAGGCCGACGCCCCCTTCCTGGTTCCCGCATCCGCCGGCGAGTAACGTCACGGCATGTCATGCATGCTCTGCGGGACCCAGGGTCCGCGCGTCTGCGACGAGTGCCAGAAGATCACCGGCGTGCGCGAGATGCCGCCGGCCCGACGCCGGCTGGCGCCATGTGCTCGGTGCAACCATTCGAAGCTGATCCGTGTGATCCCTCGCGAGATGTCGGTCGACACCGGGCGAGATCACGTCTATTCGCCCCCAAAAAACGCGGCGAACACGGCGCCGATGTTTGCCACCTACACGTTCCAGCAGCAGCGCGTGCAGTCGTTCTTCGGCAAGCAGTCGATCGCGGTCCACCCGCCGTCGGCACAGAACGGCTACGGTCTGCTCGAGGCGTACATCTGCAAGCGTTGCGGCTTCATCGACTGGTTCTGCCAGGATCCGGAGAACATCCCGATCGGCCCCGGGTACATGACCGAGGAGATCGATAGCGACTCGGCGAAGCGCTAACCGACCTGGATGCCGCCGACGAGCACTTCGCGCTTGTTGGTGTGATCCGGCGGCGACACCACGCCCTGCTTCTCCATCTCCTCGACGAGACGCGCGGCGCGGTTGTAGCCGATGCGCAGCTGGCGCTGCACCCACGAGATCGAGGCGTTGCGCGTGGTCGTCACGATGTACACGGCCTTGTCGTACATATCGTCGTCGGACTTGCCGCCCGGCATCGCGCCCATGTCCCCGCCACCTTCGCCCTCTTCGTCGCGCGGCTTGAGGATGTCGAGGTTGTAGACCGGGCGACCCTGCGTCTTGAGGAAGCCGACCACCTTGTGGATCTCTTCCTCGTCGACGAAGCAACCGTGCAGACGCTGCGGCGCGGCGCCGCGATCCGAGAACAGCATGTCGCCGGCACCGAGCAGCGCTTCGGCGCCCGTCTGATCGAGGATCGTCCGCGAATCGATCTTCGACGCGACGGAGAACGCGATCCTCGACGGGAAGTTCGCCTTGATCAGGCCGGTGATGACATCGACCGACGGACGCTGCGTCGCCAGGATCAGGTGGATACCGGCGGCGCGCGCCTTCTGCGCGATGCGCGCGACCGACGTCTCGACGTCCTTCGGCGCCTGCATCATCAGGTCGGCGAACTCGTCGATGACGACGACGATGTACGGCAGCCGGTGCGGCGGCGCGGTGACGATCTTCTCGCGCGCGTCGGCCTCCTCGGGCGTGTCGGCCTGCAGGATCGCCTTCTCGACGTCGTCGGCGAGCGCGGCGGCCGCGGCGGTGGCGGCGGCCTGCAGCTTGTCGGCCTCGAGCTTCGCGAGCTGCTTGCCGACCTTGTCGTTGTAGGTCGAGATGTCGCGGACCCCAGCCTGCGCGAGCAGATCGTAGCGGCGATCCATCTCCTCGACGGCCCACCGCAGCGCGAGGTTCGCCTTCTTCGGATCGGTGACGACCGGCAGCAGGAGATGCGGCACGCCCTCGTAGATCGAGAGCTCAAGCATCTTCGGGTCGACCATGATCATGCGGACGTCTTCGGGGCTGCAGTGATAGAGCAGCGACGTGATGAACGCGTTGACCGCGACCGACTTGCCGGAGCCGGTGGTGCCGGCGACGAGCAAGTGCGGCATGCGCGCGAGATCGCAGACCGCGGGACCACCCTCGATGTCCTTGCCGAGCGCGATCGGCAGCTTCGAGCGACCCTTCATGAACACGTCGTCGGCGAGGATCTCCTTGAGGAACACCTTCTCGCGGGTGCGGTTCGGCACCTCGATACCGACGGCGGCCTTGCCGGGAATCGGCGCGACGATGCGCACGCGCAGTGCCTCGAGGGCGAGCGCGAGGTCGTCGGACAGGTTGACGATCTTGTTGACGCGCACGCCGGGCGCCGGCGCGAACTCGTACATGGTGACGACGGGACCGGGACGGATCGCGACGACGTCGCCCTTGACGCCGTAGTTCTCGAGCGTCTGCGTCAGCTTCGCGGACAGCTCGAGCATCGCCGTGCGATCGATCGCGTTCTGCGCGTTGGCGTCGTAGTTGAGCAGCTGGATCGACGGCAGCTTGTAGTCGCCGTCGCCGAGCTTGATGAACGTCTGGCGCTCGGCCTCGACCGCCTTCTCCTTCGCCGCCATCGCCGCCTTGTCGACGCCCTTGAACTTCGACTCGACGATCACCGGCCCATCGCCCGGGGCCACCGGCGCGGCGACCGGCTTGGGCGGCTCGACCTTGACGTCCTCCTCGTCGGCGGGATCGGGTGCTTGCGTGCCGGCGGCCATCCGGGCGCGGCGCGGCTTCTCGGGTTTGGCGACGATGACCTTCGGCTCTTCTTCTTGTTCGTCGTCGACGATCTCGGCCTTCGCCTTCTTCTTCGTCGCCTCGATCACCGGGCCCGGAGGCGCGAGATCGATCTCGGTGCCCTGCGGCGTCTTCTTCTTCTTCGCCGGCTTCTCGATGATGATCGGCGCGCTCGCTGCCTCCTCCTCGGGCAGCACCTCGAGGACGTCGTCTTCCTCGATCTCCTCGTCCTCGTCGTCGTCGCTGGCGTCGCGACCCGGCAGGATCGCGCGGAACACGTCGCGCCAGAACCGGCCGAACGCGAACACGCCGGTCATCACGGTGCGGCCGACGGTCATCGCGGCACGACCCACCGCGCCCAGCACGTCGCGCATGCGCAGCGGCGTGGCGACCACGACGGCGACGACGAGACCGACGAACGCGAGCAGCGCCGTGCCGGCGGTGGAGATCACGGCGCGCAGGATCTCGGCGGTGTGCTCGCCGATCGCGCCGCCCGGACCGTGACCGGAGACGCGGTAGCTGCCGAACGCGAGGTGCGCGAGCGTGGCGAGCGACAGCACGCCGATCAGCGTGCCGAGCGCGATCGCACCGGGCATCACCGGATCCTTCTCGAGCAGCGTGCGGATCGCGGCGACCAGCGCGAGCGCGATCAGCGCGTAGCCGCAGACGCCGGCGAGGCCGTAGAACAGCCCCGCGGACGACTTGCCGAACGGGCCCATGATCAGCTTTCCGGCCTGAAGCGAGATCATCGCGACGAGCAGAAACATCGCGGCTCCCAGCCCCACGATCCCCATCACTTCCCTGCGCCGATCCGAGCCTGAACTAGATGTGCTTTGGATCTTTCGGTTTTTGGACATAAGCCACCCGGGTCTGGGAGGACAATATCCTACATGCACCGACCTGCCGGGCCCAAGTTTTCACCGCTGCCCTCGCCGGGCCCAGGCACGCTGGAATCATGGCCCGGACCGTGTCGATCGATCCAGTCGCCGACCTCCGGGTCCGGCTGGCGCGCGAGTCGACCGACCAGGCTCGCGGGTTCTGGACCCGGTACTTGAAGGGCGCCGGCACGTTCCACGGCGTGCCGATGGCGCGGGTCAAGACGTGCGTCCGCGCCTGGTGGACCGATCACGGGCTCGACGTCCATCCCGCGAACGTCGGCAAGCGCGTCGCGATCGCGCTGATCGAGCAACCGATGGTCGAGGAGAAGCTCGCCGGCATCCTCGTGCTCCAGGATCTGATGAGCTCGCACCTGCGCGCCACCGATCTCCCGGCGTTCGCGCGGCTGTTCGCGGCCGGTCACCTCGCGGAGTGGAACGTCGTCGACTGGTTCGTCATGAAGGTGCTGGTCACGCTGCTCGATCGGCCGCAAGGTCGCCGCGAGGTCGTGCGCGCGATCGCGCAGTGGCGCGCCGCCGACACCGTGTGGCAACGCCGCGCCGCATGTCTCGCCTTCGTCAAGCTCGCACCGCAGGGCGATGCCAGTGTCGCCGAGGCCGTGCTCACGATCTGCGCGACCGTCGTGTGGTCGATCGAGCGCCACGATCAGACGGCCGTCGGCTCGGTGCTGCGCGAGCTGTCGCGCGCGCTACCGGAGCTCGTCGAGGCGTTCCTGCGCAAGCACGCCCTGCTGATGTCGAAGGAGGCGATCCGGCTCGCGGTCGCGAAGTTTGCGGCGGCGAAGCGCAGCGAGCTGCTCGCACACCACAAGCGCGTGACGTCGCTACAGACCAGCTGATCGATAGCTCGATCACGCCACCGCGGACCGCAGCGCGGCCAGCAGCTCGATGCCGCGCACGCGATAACCGAGCTCGCGCGCCAGCTCCATCACCTCGATCAGGTCCGGGATGTCGTCGGTGTCGGCCTTGCCGTAGGGCAGGACCTTGCCGTGCTTCATCACGCGCAACTGGATCGGTGACGCATCGAACAGCTCGATCGACTCGACCTCGTCGCGCGTCAGCGGGTCGCTGCGCTTCCATATTAGTTCTTTTGTGGTGAGCGTCAGCGGTCCGGCGGTGATCGATCCTTTCGCCCGCAGCTCGTCGCGCAGCCGCGACATCGTCTCGAGATGCAGCTCGGACAGCAGGCTCGCGATGCGGCCGATACTGCGGTGCTTGTCGTTGCCGAGCTGGAGCTCGAACTCGATCGGCGACTCCCCGCGCGCGCCGGCGAGGACGGCCTTCACATCCTCGATCACGCCGAGGCCGATCACCTCGAGTAGCCCCATGTCACTGCTCGCCGCGATCTTCATCTTCAGTCGATAGCTCATGTCAGTGCCCCCATTTCATAGAATCCGCCACACGGACGACAGACGAACTGTGGTGTCTCGATGTCGTGGATCCGCGGATCGAGATACTCGACCGCACCACCGCACGCCGTGCACCGCGCCTTCGCGATCGCACGAAACAGCTTCGCGTCGGCGTCCTCGCACCAGCGCAGCGACGCCTGCTCGATCCCGCGCGACGCGAGCCAGTGCTGGAACGCGGCCAGGTCCTGCGGCGCCAGCGGCACGTACAAGCCGACCGTGCCGGCATCGCGAAACCCGACACCGGTGCCATAGGTGTGCTCGTGCGTCGGCCACGGCGCCTCGAACTTCTGCCAGTCCTTCGGGACTTCGACCATGTGCTGGAACAAGGCTGCCAGCTCGGTGTCGAGCTCGGGGGTGGCGCCCGGCGAGCGAAACAGCACCGACAGCGTCGGCGGTCTGGCGTCCTCCGGCTCGACCGTCCCGCCCTTGGCCTCGAGGAACTTCGTCAGCTCGCCGAAGCCCTGACAGTAGCGGTGATAGAGGATGACGAGCCCACCATCGATCGCGACCTGCGGCTCGTCGCCGCGATGCAGGTGCGGGCTCCAGTCGAGTAGATCGGTCCACGTGAAGCCGTAGCGCGCTGCGAGCTCGCGGGCCGCGTCCGTCTCCATCCACTCGCCGTGGCCTTGTCGGGCGTTGTCGATCAGGAATCTGGCGAGCTCGGCCGCGCTCTCTCGGGCAGCGCGCAGATCGGAGAAGCGCGCGATCAGCCGGTAGCTGCTGCTGTTGTTCGGCGAGTACGCGCTCCAGATCTTGATCACGGGACGAATGCCTTCAGATCGTAGAGCCCGCCGCACGGCGTGCACACCAGCTGCGGCGCCTCGATATCGTGCAGCCGCGGATCGAGATATTCGAGCAGACCACCGCACGACGTGCACCGCGCCGTGCGAAGTGCCGCGAACAGATCGCGATCGGCATGGTCTTCGATCGCGAGCACGGGCCTGTCGATCCCGCGATCGGCGAGCCAGCTCTTCAACGCGGGAAGGTCCGGCGGCGTGATCGGACCGTAGATGCCGACGGTGCCGGCATCGCGAAACCACATCACCTCGCCGCTCGCCGGCGTCTTCGACCACGGTGCCTTCCACGCGACCACACCGCGCTTGCTCTCGGTCGGCTGGGCGAACAGCGTGTCGAGCTCCGCATCGAGCTGCGCATCGACGCCGGGTGGCGCGCGAAACAACACCGAGATGTGGAGCGTCCCCGAGGTCTCCTTGCCGGGCACACCGCCTCGGTCCTCGAGGAACGCGGCGACGCCGGGGCCCAGGCCGAGACATTGCGGGTGAAACACGATGACCAGATCTCCCTCGCAGACCACGGCAGGTCCGCGGCCCATGCTGCCGTCGGTCCAGTCGAAGCCGTACGTCCGGGCCAGGGTCGCGAGCGGACCGGCGTCGTAGCGATGATTGCCGAGCCGCGCTTGCGCCTCGAAGTAGTCGTGCAGCTCCGCGGTGGTCTCGCGAGCGCGAGCCGGATCGGAAAACCGCGCGATCAGCCGATACGCCGCGCTGTTGTTGCACGAGTACGACTGCCAGACTCTCACCACGTGAACGCCTCGATCACGTGAAGGTCTCGAGGTCGTAGAAGCCACCGCACGGCCTGCACACCAGCTGCGGCGTCTCGATGTCGTGGAGCCGCGGATCGAGATACTCGAGCGCGCCGCCACACGACGCGCACCGCGCACGCGCGATCGCCCGCAGCCGGGTGAGGTTGGAGGTGTCTCCGATCTGGATCACGGGCCGTTCGACCCGGCGATCGGCGAGCCACTGTTTCAGGTGAGCGAGGTCGCGCGGATGGATCGGCACGTGAAACGCGACGGTGCTCGGATCCCGGAACCACGCGACGCTGCCCTCGACGCTATGATCCTCCTTCCACGGGATCAGCAACTCGTCGATCTGCTGGTCGTCCGGATCCGCCGGCACGAACAGCTGGAACATGATCGACAGGTCGGTCTCGAAGTCGGCGTCTGCCGGGGGGCGGAACAGGACGGTGACGGAGATCGTCGATCCCTGCTGGTGGTCGACCGTGGCTCCCCGCTGCTCGAAGTACGCGAGCAGATCGCCGAAGCTCCCGTTGTAGTGATGGACCACGAGCGCGCTGTCGTGCACCACGAGCGCAGGCGCGTCGTCGGGGCGACCGGTCGGCGAGAACCGGTGCGTCCACGTGAAGCCATGGCGGCTTGCCAGCTCGAGCTGGGCTCGCGTCGGGATGTCGTCGGAGTCGTTGTCGGCATCGACCTCCGCGGCGTGCGCGACGAAGAACTCCTCGAGCTCGCCGGCAACCTCGCGCGCCAGCTCGGCGCTGGCGAACCGTGCGACCAGCCGATACGCCCCGCTGTTGTTGCACGAGTACGACTGCCAGACCCTGATCACGTGAGCGCCTCGAGATCGTAGAAGCCGCCGCACGCCCGGCACACCAGCTGGGGCGTCTCGATGTCGTGGAGCCGAGGATCGAGATACTCGACCGCGCCGCCACACGCCGTGCAACGCGCGCGCGAGAGTGCGAGGAACAGCTCGCGATCCGGATCGGCGTCGATGCTCACGATCGGGTGGTCGACGCCGCGCTCCGCGAGCCACAGGCGCAGGTAGGCGAGGTCGCGCGGATCGATCGGAAAGAACAGCCCGGTCGTCCCGGCGTCGCGAAACATGGCGAGCTTGCCGCGCACCGGCGTGCGGGTCCACGGCACGTCGAGCCGCTCGACGATGTTGTCCTCGGCCTTCGCGGCGCGCGCACGAAAGGCATCGAGCTCGTCGGAGAGCCGCGGATCGGGGCCGGTGGTGAACAGCACCGAGACGTGGATCGCATCCCACGACTGCTTGCCGACGGTGGCGTTGCGCTCGCCGAGGAACGCGGGAACCCCGGGACCGAGACCGAGACAGTAGGCGTGGAACACGATCAACGTCTCGTTGTCGACGATCACGTGCGGGCCCTCCGCCGGACCGCCGTAACCATCGTCCTCCCAGTCGAAGCCGTACTGCCGGGCGAGGCCCTCGAAGCCCGATCGCCGCTCCTCGACATCCTCGGCGGCGTGCTTCGCGAGCAGCTGCCGGAGCTCGTCCCCTGCGGCGGATGCCGCGGCGGCGCTGTCGAAGCGCGCGACCAGCCGGTACGAGCCGCTGTTGTTGCACGAGTACTGCTGCCAGACCTTGATCACGTGAACGCCTCCAGATCGTAGAGCCCCCCGCACGGCTTGCACACCAGCTGCGGTGACTCGATGTCGTGGAGGGAGTCGAGTGGCTCCTCGCGCGCGGCATCGACGAACCGGGCGACCAGACGGGACGCGCCGCTGTTGTTGCACGAGTACGCGTTCCAGATCCGGATCATGACGTGTGCGGTACGAACGTGCTCGACACGCGCTTCGCGGGCGCGTCGTCGGCGAACCGCGCGATCAGGCGGTAGCTGAGCCAGATCTCGATCATGGCTTCGGCAGGAATGTCGACAGCTCGTAGAGCCCGCCGCACGGCTTGCACACGAGCTGCGGAGATTCGATGTCGTGCAGGCGCGGATCGAGATAGTCGAGGCCGCCACTGCACGACGTGCAGCGCGCCTTCGCGATCGCCGCGAACGCGACGAGATCGGCCGTCTCCTCGATCTGCACCGATGGCTTCTCGATCCCGTGATCGGCGAGCCACCGATCCATCGCCGCGAGATCGCGAGGGTCGACCGGGAGGAACATCCCGACGGTGCCGTTGTCGCGAAACATCGCGGTCTTGCCGTATGTCTCGTGCTCGGCCCACGGAGCCTTGTGCTCGGCGTAGCGGTCATCTGCGCGCGCGGCGAGGTCGGCGAAGAACGTGGTCAGCTCGCCGTCGAGCTCTGGCTTCGCACCCGGCGCCGCCCGGAACAGCAGCGACACGTTGACCGTGCGGGAGTCTTCCTCCTCCGCGCTGCTCGCCCCGAGCGCCTGCAGGAAGCCCGCGATGTCGCCGAGCCCGCCGCAGTAGGTGTGCTGGACGATCAGCACCTCGTTGCGAACGATCACCTCGGGCTCGTCGCCGACCAGCCCGTCGTCACCCCAGTACAGCGACTCGCCCCACGTGAAGCCATGCTTGACGCCGGCGACGCGCTGCGCTTCCGACGGCTCCTCGCTGTAGTCACCACGCTCGTCGACCTCGGCGGCATGCGCGGACAAGAACTCGCGCAGCTCGGTGGCCACGGCTTCTGCGGCCGGCGCGCCGGCGAACCGCGCCACCAGCCGGAAGCTGCTGCTGTTGTTGCAGGAGTACGACTGCCAGATCTTGAACGTCACGGGTGCCTCGCGATCGGAAGAGAGCGCCTGGTGAATCCAAACGCCGGCAGGCGCGCACAGCCGGGCGATGGTGCCGCGAGCTTCCTGGACTGCAGCGAGCGCCAGATCTCGGGAAGCTCCGACGGAGACTCGAACGCGATGCCCTCGTTCGCGAACGAGCACGCGAGCACGCGCTTGTCGCTGGTCAGGCTGAGGAAGTCGATGTTCGCTCCGCAATCGGGCGCGTTGAGCAGCTGCGGCGCCTCGACGAGCCGGCCGGCCCAGCAGACATCGACCTTGAGCGCGGTGCGCGGCAGCCTCGCGTGCAGCTTCGCGAGGCTGGCATCGAACATCCGCGTCTCCTTGTCGGAGAGGTGCAGCGCCGGATCGTTGCCCTTGTACGACAGGAACAGGATGTCGCGCACGCCGCGCGCGACCCACATCATCACGTCGGCCTCGATCGAGCGCACGCGCTTCGGCGTCACCAGATAGTTGAGCCCGAACCGCGCCCGCTCGGCGATCAGCAGCTCGACGATCCCGGCGGTATCGTCCTCGTCGTAGACGGAGACTTGCAGCTGCCCGTAGTGGCCGCGCAGCGCGCGCAGCAGCTCGGGTGTCAGCCGCTTGCCGTGCGTGGTGAAGCTCGGGCACATGCCGGTCTGCTTCCAGATCGTCTCGAGCAGCTCGGCGAACCGCGGGAACAGCGTGGGCTCGCCACCGCCGAACGCGATCTCGAGCACGCCCCAGCGATCGCAAACCCGCGCGAGCTCGACGACGTCGTCGAACGACCACCGGTTCTTCGCCTCCATCGGCCGGTAACAGAAGCTGCAGTCCTTGTCGCACGCGTTGGTCACCGCGACCTGCAACATGCGCGGCGCCTGGCGGGTCAACCCGCGCGTCTGCTCGTTATCGATCAGCACGTTCGTCCCGGTATCGCGGTCGAACAGCAGGACCTCTCCATCCAGCTCGAGGGCACGCCACATGCGCCGACGATACGCTAGGGTGCGGCCGTGGATCACGTCGCCAGCAACCGGAACCTGTGGGACGAGTGGGCGGACATCAACTACAAGTCCGCGTTCTATGACGTCGCCGGCTTCAAGGCGAAGCCGACGCCCCTCGACGCCGAGGTGCTCGCCGGCCTCGGCGACCTCGCCGGCAAGTCGGTGCTCCATCTGCAGTGTCACTTCGGGATGGACTCGATCCGGCTGAAGCTCGCCGGGGCGCGCGAGGTGGTCGGCGTCGATTTCTCGCCGGTCGCGATCGCGAAGGCGCGCGAGCTCGCCGCCGAGATGGCCGTCGACGTGCGCTTCGTCGAGACCGATCTCTACAAGCTTCCCGAGGTGCTCGACGGTCAGTTCGACCTCGTCTTCACGTCGTACGGCGTGATCGGCTGGCTGCCGGACCTCGGGCCGTGGGGCCAGATCATCGCGCGCTACCTGAAGCCGGGCGGCCGGTTCTTCCTGATCGAGGGGCACCCGACGATGTGGATGTTCGACGGCAGCGCCGACGAGCTCGTCCTCAAGTATCCCTACTTCCGGCAGCGTGAGCCGATCGCGCTCGAGCCTACCGTCGGCACCTACTCGGATCCGACCGCGACGTTCTCCGGCACCGAGTACTCGTGGCCGCACGAGCTCGGCGAGACCATCGGCGCACTGATCTCGGCCGGCCTGCGCCTCGACGAGATGCGCGAGTATCGCCACACCGTGTGGAAGGCGTTCCCGTTCCTCGTCGAGGAAGCGCCGGATCGCTTCGTGATGCCGGCCGACAAGCCGCAGATCCCGATGATGTTCTCGCTGCGCGCCGGCAAGCCTTAGAGACGGGTGCGGCGATATGCCAGCCCCACCGTGAACGCGCTGAACGACGCGTCGGTCAGCGGCGCGGAGTCGAGGCGGCCGTAGAGGGCGATCCGATTGCCGGGGATGAATTCGTAGAGGTCGACGCCGACGTGGAGCTCGAACGCGCCGGTGTTGAACGTCCTGTCGCCCAGCCGGCTGGTGATGGAGTCGCGATGGAGACCGAGATACGCCGCGGTGAACACGCGATCGGCCCACGTCGCCTGGACGCCGACCATCAACCCGAGGGGCCGGAGCTTCACCGTCGTGGGCGGCTCCAGCATCAGCAGCTCGGCCTCGCCTTCGAAGCTGCCGAGCGAGAGCGACAGCCCGAGCGAGGTCCGGCGATCGACGCGATAGCCGACGGTGCCGTTCAGCTGAAAACCGGTGAGGTCGCCGTCGAACGCGCTGCCGACGCCGTAGGTGGCGCCGAGCGCGAACATGAACGGACGCCGCGTGCCCTGATAGGTCAGCGGCATCTCGAGGTTGCTCGGCACCCGATCGGTGAGCAACGGCCGAGCCGGCGCGACCTCCGGTGCGGCGGTGGCCTTCGGCGCCTCGACGTAGGTCGCGATCCGACCGAGTGCGCCGAATGCCGGGTCGAGCGTCTCGCGCGGGCCCTGCATCAACACCGCGCAGTTGTCGACGTCGAGCTCGTGCAGCGGCACGGCGGGAAGCGTGAGCTGCTTGACCGCCAGCGCGGTGGTGAGGTTCGACAGCGGCGGGCGGTCGTTGATCACGTCGGCGACGATCTGATCGCTCAGCAGTGAAGGCCTGCCCGCCAGCGAGAGCAGCCGCGTGAGCACGCGCTGGCGCGCGATCACGAACGTGCGCGCCGCGTGGTCGGGATCGTCCTGCAGCTTCACCAGCTGGTCGTGGATCAGCTGCATGGCCTCCGCGAGGCGCGACGTCTCGATGTAGCCCTGGACGACGTAGCGCGGACCGAGCCGCGCATCCGCGAGTGCCGCGTGCACGCCGTAACTCGCGCCGAGCTGGTGGCGCACTTCACCGACGACGATCGCGAGCATCTCGGCGAGCAGCAGCTGATGCGCGCGCGTCTTCGCGACGACGGGGAACGCGAGTCGGATCAGCGACTGCTGCGCCGGCTCGTCGTGGGCGAGCGAGACGCGCTTGAACCCGGCGGCCAGCTCGCTGCGAGGGATCGCCTTGCCTTGCCAGCTGGCAAACAAGAAATCGATCCACTTGTCGGCGAGCACCGGATCGAAGCCACCCGAGATCACGAGGGTCGCGTTGTCGGGTGTCAGGTGTTCGTCGTGAAACCGCTCGCCATCTCGACCGGAGAGTCCGCTGCTGAGGCGGCGAGGCGACCCGAACTTCGCGTACGGATGATTGATGCCGAAGACCGCATCTGCCCACGCATCCGACAGCGCGCCGAGATCGGTGCTCTCCTTGATCGTGCTGCGCAGTGCCTGGGCGACCGCTTCGGTCCCCGAATCGTAGAGACCTTCGGCGACCCACCTGCGGACGCCGGCGAGCAGCGCGTCGAGGTGCATCTCCATGCCGCGAACGGTGAACACGATGTGATCGGGACCGACATCGACATCGCTGCTGCCGCCGGCACCGTAGAACAGCAGCAGGTCGTTGAGGTGCTGGAGGTTCCAGGTCAGGCCGTGACCTGCGAGCAGCGCGGCGCCGATCGCATCCGGCGGTTCGTCGACCGCACCCGAGCGAAACACCATGCGGATGTCGACGGTCGGCACGCTCGCGATCGGGAGCAACACCACGGACATGCCGTTCGGCAGCTGGCGGGTCCGCATCGCTGCAAAGCCGCGCGCGTCGAGCTCCTTCGCGATCGGTTGCTGCGCGAGCGCGGGATCGGGAGGATCGCGGCGCTGGCCCTGATCGTGGATCGGTGCCTTGATCTCGGTCTTCGCACGCGGCGCGCTGGCCTCGGGCTTGAGGACCAGCAGCGATGCACGATCGATCTGTAGCGCTGACTCGGCGATGCGGACCATGGTGTCGCGGTCGAGGGCGCGCAGACCTTCGAGCTCGGCGGCGACCGCGATGCGTGGATCGCGGCCGGCGAGCACCTCGGCAGCGAGCCGGACGTCGCGCATGCTGCCCTCCTCGAGCTGCGAGAAGATCTCGTGGACCGCGGTCTGACGGATTCGATCGTAGGCGACGCCACCGAGGTCGAGGCGCTCGAGCGCGGCGAGGCTGACCCCTGCGTTGCTGACGGCAGCCGTCGCGGCGGCAATCGCATCCTCGGCGGTCTCGCCTTCCGCGAGCTCGATCGCGACGCCGGCCAGCGTCGCGGCTTCATCGCCGAACCGGATGGCCTGGACGCGCCCCTTGACCCGACTGTCGATCCAGGCGACGGCCGACGGCAGCAAGGCGCGCACCTGCGAGCGCAGCTTCGGATCGGGAGGTAGCGGCCAGCCGATGACGAGCAGCTCGCTATCGACGGGACCCGGCAGATCGACACGGCGACCCGCCGGCTGCGGTACCGCGATGGCGGGCGCACTCGGGCGTGCGGGCAGCTTCCCGAGGAACTTCTGCAGCGCCGCGACGACGCGCTCCTTCGTCAGATCGCCGGACACCACGAGCACGCTGTTGCGGGTGGTGTAGTGCCTGTCGGCGAATGCACATGCCTGGTCGCGCGTGATCGCGCGCAGGGACGTCTCGGTCCCGCCGACATTGCGGGCATACGGATGACCGACGGGAAAGATGCCCTGCTGGACCGCGAGGTATGCGGCGGCCGCCTGATCGCGCTGCCGCAGCTCGTTGATCACGACCTCGCGCTCGCGCTCGAACGTCGCGTCGGTGATCGTGGTGCAGCGGAACCCGACGCGCACCGCCTCGATCGAGAGCAGCTTCTCGAGGTGCTCGGCCTTGGCCCGCGACAGGTACGTCGTGGCATCGAGCGTGGTCAGGCCGTCGAACGAGGTGGTGATGTTCTCGAGCTGATCGAACAGCGACTGGCCGCCGAGCACTTGCTGGAACATCAGGTGCTCGACCAGGTGGGCCAGGCCTTCCTGACCCGCCGGATCGTTGATCCCACCGACGCGGTAGCGCATCGTCACCTGAACCTCGGTCGCGCGTGGATCCTCGACGAGCACGACCTTCAAGCCATTGCCGAGCTCGAAGTGCTCGATCGCGAGGCCGAGCTTGGTCTCCCGGACGGGCGCCGCAGGCGGGCGCGGGTGACACGCGGTGATGACAACGCCAAGCAACAACGCCCACTTCATCGTTTCCAAGTATCGCAGGCGGCGGGGCGAGCACAATCGACCGCGACTTCGAGTACGGTCGCCGCATGGCGAATCGCTCCCACATCTACACATGTGACGAGGTTCCCGGCGGCAGGGGGTTCTATGCGCGGGGGCTCAGCGAGTGGAACTACGAGATCCCGCTCGCGCACAAGCTGATGGTGGGCACCAGCCCGCGCATCGTGCGGTCGGCGATCTGGGAGCACGACATCGGCATCCTCGCGGATCGCGAGGGAGCGTTCGAACGCACGATCGCATTCTTCGACAAGCTCGGCGAAGGCGAGCTGCCCGATCGCCAGGAATTCGACGACGAGCTCGCCCAGATGAAGGAGTTCCTCGCGAGCACGCCGCCGAGCAAGTTCATCCTGCTCGAGGCCGGCGAGATCCTCGACATGATGGACGGCGAGCTATCGCAGCTGATCGCGGACCTCCACGCCGAGATCCCGAGCGTGGTGTCGCGCGCGAGCGCGGCGGTCGCCGGTCAGGACGACGACTGGTTGAACGAGCTGCGCGCGAACTGGGCCGATCAGGCGCGGCCCGGATACTGGAGTGACGTTCTCTACTACTCGTTCTCCAACGAGGGCACCGGTGACAACCAGGCGGACGACGACGCCGAAGATGCCGCCGAGCCCGTGAGCGCGGAGACGCCGAAGGCCGCGGCGAAGAAGCCTGCGAAGAAAGCAGCGAAGAAGAAGCCCGCGGCGAAGAAGCCGGCGAAGAAAGCTGCGGCGAAGAAGCCGGCGAAGAAAGCTGCGGCGAAGAAGCCCGCGGCGAAGAAGAAGAAGAAGCGCTGATCGAGAAAACCGGCGATTGCTCGCGATTCACGCGGCCTGTACCGGTATTAGAAATCTTGATGGCGTAGAACGAGTGTCCTGGCGTTGTCGCAGGACGATCCCGTCCTGACGTCTGCTGTCAGCTCGCGGCCGCCGCCTCGTCGCGCTCGCGTGCCAGCGCACAACTCGGCGTCCCTCCTCGAGTACGACGGTTCACCCGCGCTCCCGTGGCAGATCCGATCGCCACTGGCAGGTTGCACACGCGTGTCCTAAAGAGACGCCCATAAACCGTTCCGAGGAACTACCAATGCGCCTTGCTTACCTTCTCGCTTCGACTCTGCTTGCCACCGCCGCCTGCGCCTCCGATGTGACGATCGAGGGCGAGCTCCCCTTCGAGGGTGAAGCCGACGGCCTCTCCAAGGCCGACGCCGTCACCATCGATGTCAGCGAGCTCGACTCCGCCGAGATCGGCATCGACCGGCTGCAGCGCGGCGGCACGTTCATCATCACCAGCAAGACCGCGTGGAAGCGCGTGATGGGCACCGACGCTCCCGAGGACATCAACTTCGCGAAGGAGTGGGTCGCGTTCTTCGGCACCGGCTCGAAGAACACCGGTGGCTTCGGCGCGCGCATCACCGCCGTCTCGCTGTACCCCAGCTACGGCGCGATCGTGCTCGACACCAAGGCGACCTCGCCCGGCGACGATTGCTTCGTCACCCAGGCGTTCACCAACCCGCATCACGTCGTCAAGTTCGCGATCCCGTCGCCGCGCCCGGCATTCGCACTCGCCGCATCGCACAGCGAGGTGAAGCGGTGCTCGCCGACCAACGCGGAGCGCCTCGAGATGCTCGCCGACAGCCGCGTGTCGTTCGACGCCGCGAAGGCCAAGCACGACAACTCGTACACGTACACCCGCGACTTCCAGTCGTTCTCGGGCTTCGGCTTCCAGACCACGATCGTCGTCGACAAGGGCGTCGTCGTCGAGCGCACCTACAAGGCGCAGCACATCAGCGGCGGCGACTCGACGCAGTGGACCGAGATCGGCGCCGCGATCGGCAGCCACGACGAAGGCCACCCGGCGGTCACCGTCGACGCGCTCTACGACGAGTGCGCGACCGTCGTGCTGACCAAGAACGACGAGCTCAACTGGATCAACTTCTCGACCGACGACAACAACTTCCTCCAGGCGTGCACGTTCACCCCGAAGCAGTGCCAGGACGACTGCACCCGCGGTCCGGTGATCAGCACGCTGGAGCTCTAGGAATCAGGGCCCTCGGCATCGCGCTCCACGACCCCCGAGCTTTCCCCCTCGCGTTTCCCCAAACGCACCTCGCGTGATCGTGTGAGCCCGCCGGGGCGGCAGTGCGATCTCCTCGTCACCTGGCTCCCCCTTGGTGACGAGGAGCGCACCGGCCGAGACGGCGCCCCCGAGATCACTCCTCGAGCTCTGCATCGACGTCGGCGTCGCCCGCGCGACCCTCGACGTTGGCGTCGTCATCGGATTCCGCCGACGCGGAGGTCAGGGCATCTTCCGGTTCCGCCGGCTCCTGCTCGGCGAGGACGGCACCGGCGGAGATCTCGCCCGAGATCGTCGCCGCGTTCGGATACTCGCCCGAGGGGTCGATGGGCATCTCCAGCTCGGCGCGCTCGGCGAAGTACGCCGCGATCGCGTCGGCCGCCTTGCGATTCATGCCGGGCGCCTTCGCGAGATCCTCGACGCTGGCGAGCCGCACCGCGCGCACGCTACCGAAGTGCTTGAGCAGCTTCTGCCGCCGGGTCTCGCCAATGCCGGGGATCGAGTCGAGCTCGCTCTTGAGCGTGGCCTTGGTGCGGCGCGCCTGGTGGAACGTGTTGGCGAACCGGTGCGCCTCGTCTCTGATCCTCGCCAGCACGTACAGCTCCGGCGAGTTCGGGCGGAGCGCGATCGAGTCCTTGACGTTGCGGCGATAGATCCGATCCGGCGCGCTGCCGGCTTCGAGCTCGCGCTCCTTTGCCAGGCCGATCACCTCGAGGCCATCACCGCCGAGCTTGACGCCGAGGTCGGTGAGCGCGGCGATCGCCATCGCGAGCTGACCCTTGCCGCCGTCGATGACGAGCAGATCGGGAGCCGCCCACGATGGATCTGCCTCCTTCGCGTAGCGGCGGAACCTGCGCGTCAGCACCTCGTACATCGCCGCGAAGTCATCGTTGCCGGACTCGCGGACCTTGAACTTGCGATACAGCCCGCGCGCCGGCACGCCGTCGACGAAGGTCACCATCGCGGCGACGGTCTCGGTGCCCTGGATGTGCGCGATGTCGAAGCACTCGATGCGCCGCGGCGGCCGCGCGAGCTCGAGCCGCTTCGCCACCTTCGCGAGCAGCTCCTCGGCATCGGCGTTCTTGCCACGCCGCGATTGCGCCGACGCCGCCGCGTTGCGATCGGCAAGCTCGACCAGCTTCGCGCGCACGCCGCGCCGCGGCTCGACGATCTTCACCTTCTTGCCGCGCGCCGTGCCGAGCCACTCGGCGAGCGGTTCGGCATCCTCGAGCTCGACCCCGACGACCACTTCATCGGGGATGAACGTGCCCGTCGCGTAGTACTGCTGCAGGTACTCCGCGATCACCTGCGCGTCGGGCAGCTCCTGATCCTTCTGCGCGAACGCGCGGCGGCCGACCAGCTTGCCGGCGCGGATGAACATCACCACGACCTCGACCTGATCGGCCTCGCGGAACAGGCCCCAGACATCCTGATCGACGAAGTCGTCCTGCACGATGTGCTGCTTCGCGAGCGTGCGCTCGACGGCGGCCAGCGAATCGCGCAGCACCGCCGCGGTCTCGTAATCCTCGTTCTCCGCGCGCGCCATCATGCGGCCGCGCAAGCGCTGCACCAGCTCGGCATTCTTGCCGCCGAGGAACATCTTCACGTCCTCGACCTGCTCGGCATATGCCTCCGGTGGGACGTCGAGCGCGCACGGGCCCGAGCAGCGCTTGATCTGATACTGCAGGCACGGCCGGCCACGCGTCTCGAGCACGTGATCGGTACACGTGCGCAGCTGGAAGTGACGGTTGAGCGTGCGCAGCGTCTCGCGCGCGCCGGTCGCCGAGTGATACGGCCCGAAGTAGTTGGCCTTGTCGTCGCGGATGTTGCGCACGACCTCGACGCGCGGAAATTGTCTCCGCTTCGAGTCGCCCGCTGGATCCGGATCGAGCAGCCGCAGCACCAGGTACTGCTTGTCGTCGCGCAGCTTGACGTTGAACTTCGGCTGGTGCTTCTTGATCAGGTGGTTCTCGAGGAGCAGCGCCTCCTTCGACGACGACACCACGATCGTCTCGACATCGGTGACCGCTCGGCCGAGGAACCCGGCGGCGACGAAGAACCGCTCGTCGCCGCCCTCACGAAAATACTGACGCACGCGCGTGCGCAGGCTCTTCGCCTTGCCGACGTAGATGACGGTGCCCTTCGCATCCTTGAACAGGTACACCCCGGGCTCCATCGGGATCCGATCGAGCACCTCGCCAGCGAGCACGGCAGCACCTTACCCGGTCGGGGGAGAAGGGCTTGCCCGAACCTGTCAGGTTTTCTTCTTGGGCTTGAGCGCGTCGTACGCCGGCTTGTCGAAGCCGATGATCACCACGCGCTCGCCGTCGATCAGGATCGGACGCCGCAGCAGGTTGACGTCCTCGGCGACCGCCTTCGCGAACACGCTCGCCGGCGGCGGCTTCGCGATCCAGCCCTTCTCCTTGGCCGTCGCGTGGCGCGTGTTGAGCACCGCCGCGACCGAGCCCGCCTTCGCCACGATCTCCTCGACCGTGGCTGCGGTCAGCCCGGTCTTCGCGTAATCGATCTCCTCGACCTCGACGCCGTTGTCTCGCAAGGAACTCCTCGCGGTTCGACAGCTCGTTCAAGTCTTCTTCAGATAGAGCCGCATAGCTCCATCCTATCCCGGCGCTACTACGATTTGGGTTTGGGCAGGGTTAACTCGATCTGCTTCTTCGGCTGACCTGCCTCGAGCTTGAACTGCTGGCACTTGAACGGTGCCTTCGAGAGGTCGGTGTCGGCATTGATGCCCAGCATGCTCATGGCGCACGCGGTGTGGGTGGCTGGACGTGCCGTGGTGATCTCGATCGGAGCACCCATGTGGGCACGCATGTAGATCGGGACGATCGCCTCCGAGAACGGCATGCCCGCACCCTCGCGCAGCTCCTCGAGGTTCGTCACCTCGATCGCCGCCTCGACGGTGATCACCTGCGCCATCGCAGGAGAACCATCGGGGTTCTTGACCGACAGCTCGACCGCCGCGCTTCCGGGGGTGGCATCGATCTCCACCCGGGTGCGCTTGCCGGGCACCACGATCACCTGGCGCGTATAGATGTCCTTGGGCCGCGGGCCACCACCGCCGAACATCGGGTAGACGATGTAGTTACCCGGCGCGATCGCATCGAGGGCGAAGGTGCCGTCCGCTCCAGTGGTGGTGAAGAAGTTCGCCCCCACGGCACCGATCGGGTTGGCGATGATCACCACGTCTCCCACCGGCTTGCCCTCGCGAATGATCTTGCCTTCGAGCGAGGTCGTCGGTGCGAGCACCAGGTCGAGCGTCGCGCTGTTCGGTCCGGGCGGGATGCGGATGCTCGCGCTGCGACCGACATCGGGCTTGCCGGCGACCACCATCATCGGACCGTTGTTGAAGCCTTCGAGCACGAACCGGCCATCCTTGTCGGTCTCGGTGCTCTTCGCACCCGGACTCTCGGAGGGGATGTAGAGCTCCTTGCCGCTGCCGGTCAGCAGCGCACCTGCCGCGACCATCGCCTTGGCGACCGGGGTGCCACCGGCGTCGAGCACGCGGCCCGAGATCGAGCGGCCAGGCGTCACCGTGATCGTGCCGAGGTCGGTGTCCTTGCCCTCGGTGACCGCGACGTCGGGCTGGCGCTTCTCGACGAAGCCGAGCCCGCTGATCGAGAT
>JAEYYY010000443.1 GCA_023430775.1 Pseudomonadota bacterium | reverse complement strand
GCCTCGCGCCGCTCACCAGCTCCATCGCCATGTAGGGCAGCCGGCCATCTTCGGTGCCGGCGTCGAGCACGCGCGCGACGTACGGGCTCTCGACGCGGGTCAGGGCCTCGGCCTCGCGGCGGAACCGGCGCAGCGTCGAACCGGCGACCTTGTCGGCGCGGATCACCTTGAGCGCGACCTCGCCGGCATCGCGCGACAGGAGTCGCGGATCGTCGGCTCGCGTCGCGGCGTAGACCTCGCCCATGCCGCCGCGGCCGAGCAGCCGGCCGACGGCATAGCCGCCGATCGTCGAGCCGGTGAACAGGCCGCCGGTGAAGCCGGCGAGCACGCGATCGACCTCGGCGCGCGCGGTGGCGAGCAGTGCTTGCTGATGCGCGGCTTGCTTCGCCGCGGCCTCGTTGCGGCGCACGAGGTCGGCGTAGCGCTGCTGGGTGATCTTGCCCATCGCGAAGGCGGTGACGTAGATGCCGAGGATCAGCGTCTCGATCACCCAGCCGGACCACGCGGGCTGGTGATGGAGGATCGGCGTCACCCCGGAGTCGGGCAGCACGCCGAGCTGGATCAACACGAAGCAGGCCGCGTGGGGGACGAGGACGGCGCCGAGCGTGAAGCCGCGGCCGGTGTACCCGCCCGCCTGCGCGGTGAACGAGCTCTCGATGAACAGCACGACGACGAGCACCGCGGCGAACCCGGAGTGCAGGCCGAGGACGTAGGCGGGGCCGATGGCGAGTGCGGCCACGATCAGCCACGGCCACTCGCGCTTCACGCGCTGCTCGATCGCGACGACGAGCGCGGCGCCGGCGATCGTGACGAGCGCGACGCCGAGGATCCAGCGCGTCGGGGCGATCGCGAGGATGAGGCCGGCGCCGACGACGCACGCGACCAGGACATAGAGGTACTGGATGCGCATGCGGTCGGCGAAGGCGCCGCGCCATGCGGTGCCGACGATCGTTTCGGCGGCGGTGGTGGTGCCGGCGGGAACGCCGAGCCATTCGAGGGATGGTTGCGGCGCGGAGGCTGGAACGCTGATGACGTGAGCGGCGATGCCCGGTGGTGCATGGAGGAGATCGGTGGGTGCATCGTGGATCGAACGCGGAGCGATCTCGGTTGCCGAAGGTCGAACACGTCGAACACGTTCCGGCTTCGGCGCGAAACCGTCGGACCCCATTTCTTCGGCGTGGTCGGCGGAAGGGCCGCGCTGTGGTGCGCTGCTGCCGGATCGCTCACGGGCAGGATCCGGCTCCAGATTTTTGTACGCAAAGCCGCGGAGACTCGAAGGATCGGGATCAGGATCCAACCCAGACGGATCCCGATCCTGATCCGAACCAATTTCTGACAACGCCCTGCGGCCGGGGGAGGTGTCGTCGGATGCGACGATCGGAGGCACCACACTCCACGACGCGGCCGTTGTGAAGAGGGAGCGTAGGTCGTCATCGATCGAGCCATCGATTGCAGCGAGGAGTCCGCGACGCAGCTCTTCTGCGTTCGCAAAAAACCGCGTGGCCGGCTCCATCGCCATCGTCACCGCAAGCACGTCCGCCAGGTCCGAGGAGACCTCGGCGTTCAAACGCGGATCCATCGGCAGCTCGCGCGCCACGATCGCCGGCAGCGCCGAGGCCTTCACACCTGCGAACGGCTCGTTTCCCGTGATCGCCGTATAGAGACACGCGGCGAACCCATACAGATCCGACGCCGGCGACGGCGGCCCACCTGCGAGCCGCTCCGGCGCGATGAACCTCGGCGTTCCCTGGGTTCCCGTCGAGCGCAACCCGAAGTCGATCAGCTTCCAGGTGTCACCCTCGAGCACGAGGTTATTCGGCGACACGTCACCGTGAACGGCACCCGCGGCGTGCACCGCAGCGAGCGCCGCACAACCACCTTCGATCAGCGAGCGCAGCGCGGTGCGATCGAGGCGGCCGCGCTTCGCGATCAGCTGCGCGAGCGTCTCGCCCTCGAGGTGCTCCATCGCGATGTAGGGCAGCTCCGCGTCGAGCCCGCCGACCCCCTTGGTGCGCACGACATGCGCGGAGTCGATCTGCGTCAGCAGCGTGGCCTCGTCTAGGAACTCGCGGACCTTCGGCTCGTCGGCGAGCTTGTCGGCGCGCAGCAGCTTCACCGCAGCCAGCGAGCCATCGACCACGTCGCGCGCGCGGTAGACCTCGCCGGCGCCGCCGCGGCCGATCAGCTCGCCGAGCTGGTAGCGACCGATCGTGTGCCCACCGAACACGCCTTCGCGGCCCAGCGCGAACGTCCGCCGATATTCGCTGCGCGCCTCGTCGAGCAGCGCCTCGCGACGAGCGATCGCGCGCGACGAGGCATCGAGCTCCTCGGACAGCGCCCAGTAGCGGCGGTGGAGCGTGCGGCCGATCGCGAACGCGGCGACGTAGACGGCGAGCACGGTGACGTGCGCCGCGACGTGATGCCAGAGCACCGCATCCGGCGGCAGCAGCGGCAACAGCGAGGCGTCGCGGAGCGTGCCGGTGAACACCAGTGCGGCCATCGTCGCCTGGCCACCGACGAGCCCGACGAACACGGCCCACGCACCGCCGGTGGGGAACGGCGTGTCCTTGCCACCGAGCACGACGCCGGCGAACAGCAGCAAGCAGGCGACGATGCCGGCGTACGCCGAGCTCGGGCCGAAGAACCAGCCGGGCAGGGTGGCCGATGCGCCGAGCGCTCCGACGGCGATCACCCGCGCCCTGGCAACCGCGACTCCTGTCGCGCGACGACCTTCGCCGTTGCCGAGCACGGTGGCGAGCAGCAGCGAGATCAGCGACGCCGCGGCCCACGCGAGACAGGCGGCGATCGTCGCTTCGCGATCGCGCGCGAGCAAGAGGAGCAGGCCGATGCCCGCGGTGCACGCCGCGGCGAGCGGCAGGAACACCTGCTTCGGCGTGAACAGCAGCGTACCGTCGCCGCGTGCCACCCAGCGCTACTCCGGGTCGCGCAGGCCCGCGCGGCGCAGCATCTTGTAGATCGTCATCCGATCCAGATCCGCCGCGCGCGCCGCCGCCGAGACGTTGCCGCCGTGCGCGTCGAGCAGCTCGGTGATGTAGCGGCGCTCGAGCTCGTCGAGCAGGCGGCGCTTGGTCTCCTTGTACGGCACCGAGACATCGAGCTCGAGCGAAGTCGGGACGGGCGTGCTGAACATCCTGGCCTGCAGCTCGGGATGTCTGGCGAGCGCGAGCGCTTGCTCGATCGCCGCGCGCAGCTCGCGGACGTTGCCGGGCCACGGATGCTTCTTCGCCCAGGCGACAAACTCGGGCGGCACCGCGCCGCCGAGCTTGCCGGCGAAGTGATCGATCAGCATCTCGAGATCCTCGCGGTGATCGCGCAGCGGCGGCACGTGGATACGCGCCACCGCGAGCCGGAAGTAGAGGTCGGAGCGAAACCGATCGCGATTGACCTCGGCGGCGAGATCGCGATTGGTCGCCGCGACGATGCGGACATCGCACTTGCGCGGCTCCGTCGAGCCGAGCCGCGAGATCGTCTTGGTCTCGACCGCGCGCAACAGCTTCGGCTGGACCTCGATCGGCAGCTCGCCGATCTCGTCGAGGAACAGCGTGCCGCCGTGCGCTGCCTCGAACACGCCGGGCCTCGCCGCGCCGGCGCCGGTGAACGCGCCGGCCTCGTGACCGAACAGCTGATCCTCGACCAGCTGCGCCGGAATCGCACCGCAGTCGAGCACCACGAACGGCTGGTGCTTGCGCTTGCTGCGCTCGTGGATCGCCTCGGCCGCGACCTCCTTCCCCGAGCCGGTCTCGCCGGTGACCAGCACGGTCGCGTCGGTGGCGGCGTAGCGCGCGATCAGCTCGTACATCCGGCGCATCGCGATGCCGCCGCCGATGAAGCCACCGAGGCGATCGATGCTCGCGATCGGGAGCTCGAACGAGGCGTCGAGCGGCGTGAAGCGAATGTGGGTGTCGCCGATCACGATCGTGGCCCCCGGGGAGAGCAGCGCCTCGATCACGCGCACCGATCCGACGCAGGTGCCGTTGGTCGATCCGAGGTCGCGCAGCCGGAACCCGATGTCCTCGAGGCGCAGCTCGGCGTGCAGCGCCGACACGCGGCGATCGTCGAGCTGGAAGTCCGCATTGGCACGGCCCAGGGTGATCGCCGGCGCCGAGAAGGTCCTGGACAGCCCGCGATCGGGACCCTCGACCACGTCGAGCCGGATCGTGCGCACGCGCAACACATCGGCGCCGGCGCGCTTCTCGACCCAGGTTCCGGTCTCGTCCATGCGGACCGATCGTACGCCACCGCGGTATCCTCGGATCGATGCGGCTGACGGTTCTGCTGAGCCTTGTGACCGGGTGCCAGCTCGTGTTCCCGCTCGAGGGCGATCGGGATCCCGTCACGCTGCGCAAGACGTATCTGCACGACCCCGGCACGACGAAACGCATCACGTTGCCACTCGATCCCGCCGTCCAGCTCGGCGACTTGCTGATCGTGATGATCGGTGCGCGCGAACTCGACGATATCGAGATCGAGGAGCTCAGCCCGGGCTGGACCCTGATGGCGGAAGAGGAAGCCGTGATGTGCCCGGGCCAGTTTCACGTCTCGTTCTTGAAGACGGTCGTCACGCCCGACACCGAGTCCGAGTCCGAGATCGACTTCGATGTCGAGGGCTCGATGAACGTGCTGGTCTCGGTCTACACCGGAGCGAGTGATGCACGGCTTCTCGACTTCAAGCTGATGGGGAACCTGCAGAACGAGCCGGCACTCGCGTTCCCCGAGGCCACGCTCGCGCCGGGATCGATCGCCTGGTTCGGTGGCAGTGCGTTGACGCCGTGGAGCGACATCGATGCACCGGTGGGGACGGAGCGGATCGGTGCCGTCGCGCAGCTCGCCGCGTTTCAGCTCCCGGTCCGCGACGGCCAGCTCCCCGAGGTTGTTCTCCCCAACCAACGCCCACTCAACGAGTTCTGCGCCAACGTCGCGCAGATCTCGGTCGAACCCTAGTCGATGCCGGGTGCGGTCGGCGGGCGCCGCATCACGTAGCGACCGCGCGTCGGCTGATCGTCGTCGATGATGTTCGGTGCGGGCGCCCAGCCGGTGACGGTGCGGATCGATCGCGGGCCGTGAAGCGGCACCAGCGCGGGGTTTGGCTCGATCGACGGGCTCGAGCCGCGAGCAGGGTTGTGCAGGGGTGCGAGCTGCGAGATCAGCGTGCCCGGAGGCGCGTCCGATTCGGTGCCGCGCGCCATCCGGGTCGGGCGAGCGGCCTGGGTCGGCGCGGTCGGGCGCGGCCGCATCGCGGACGGCGGCAACGCGGTCAGATCGGACTCGGTGGGCTCGGCGTTCGTCAGCATGTGCGGCGCGGGGACGATGCCGAACAGCAGCTGCATCTCGCGCGTGATCGGCGCGGTGCCGCGCTGCCAGCCACGGCCATCGAGCACGCGCTCGAGCGCCTCGATCAGCGCGGCGGCCGACGGATAGCGCTGGCTGGCATCGATCGACAGCGCGCAGCGGATCACCTGCTCGAGCTCGGGCGGGAAGCTCTCGATCAGATCGTGCGGCTGGTGGTACTCGCCGCGGACGACCGCGAGCATCCGCTCGAAGTCACTCTTGCCGGCGAAGCAGCGCGCCCCGGTGGTCAGCTCGTAGAGCACGACGCCGAGCGCGAACACGTCGGTGCGGTGATCGACGCGATCACCCATGCACTGCTCGGGGGACATGTAGCTCGCCTTGCCGCGGACGATGCCGGGCGAGGTGTGGACGGTCTGGATCGCGGTCGACGCGATGCCGAAGTCGACGACCTTCACGGTGCCGTCGTGACCGACCATGATGTTCGACAGCGAGACATCGCGATGCACGAGGCGGAGCGGCTTGCCATCGGCGGTGCAGCGGCGGTGCGCGTGATCGAGACCCGCGGCGGCACCGATCACGATCGCGATCGCGGTGTCGTACGGCAGCGCGCGGCCGTGGTGCGAGGCGGCCGACAGCATCTCGCGGAGGTCGGCGCCGTGGACGTACTCCATCGCGAGGTAGTGGTGGCCGTCCTCGGTGACATCGACATCGACCACGTGCGCGATGTTCGGATGATCGAGGAGCGCCACGACGCGCGCTTCCTGGATGAACATCGTGCAGGCCTCGGGCTCCTTGCTGCGCTCCTTGTTGAGGACCTTGATCGCGTAGTGGCGGTGGTCCGAGCCCCGGCCGAGATAGATGTCGGCCATGCCGCCCTGCGCGAGGGGCCGGAGCAGCTCGTAGGAACCGAGGGTGCGGAGAACCGTCAGCGTGCGGGATGCCGAGTCGCCCTCACCAGTCATCGAACATCCTACGAACGGCGACGCCGGATCGTTTCTGAGAATTTTGAGCCCACGGTTTCAACAGGTTACAGATGGCCTGTCGTGAGGGCACTTACATCCTTGCCCTCCAATGTCAGTTGGATAGATTCGCCCGTTCCCCATGGGCAACCAGATTGCCAAAGACAGTCCCGGCGCTCGCATCATCGCGGAAGAGGAGCGGCTGTTCGGTCAGGTCCAGGCCCGCGTCGCGATGGGCGAAGAGGATGACCGGCCCAAGATCGGTGCGAGCGACCTCGATGCCGACCTGTTGTCGCTTCGCGATCAGATCGCCGAAGCGCGTGCCGAGGATCTGCCGCCGCTGATCGAGCAGATGACGCGGCTCGCAGCACTCAAGGCGCGGCTCGGCGGTGGCAGGAACCTTCCGGTCGACATCACGTCGCCGTACTTCGCGCACATGAAGCTCAAGGAGTCGGGCAAGTCGCGCGACGTGCTGGTCGGCAAGCGCGGCTTCATCGATCGCGAGAGCAACGTGCAGATCGTCGACTGGCGCAACGCGCCGGTGTCGCGCATCTACTACCGTTACGAAGAGGGCGACGACTACGAGGAAGAGATCGCCGGCCGCCGCGTCGAGGGCATGGTCGAGACTCGCCGCAACGTCTCGATCGCGCGCGGCAACCTGCGCCGCATCGGTGCACCGCAAGGCACGTACCTCAAGGGTGCGAGTGGCGCGTGGGTGCAAGCGGTCGGTCAGCTGACGCCGGTGCTGCATGGCGGCATGGGCAAGGCTGCGCGTCCGGTCGCCGCGAAGGGCGAGAAGGGCAAGCTCGGCGTCCACCACGGTGTCGTGCGTGCCGACAAGGTGCTGCCCGAGATCGCGGCGCTGATCGACAGCGCGCAGTTCGAGCTGATCAGCCAGCCGGGCAGCGGCATCGTCGTCATTCAAGGTGGCGCCGGTAGCGGCAAGACCACCGTCGCGCTCCATCGCGTCGCGTTCCTCAACTTCGAGGATCCTCGCCGGTTCAAGCCGCAGAACACGCTGTTCGTGGTGCCGTCGCAGGCGCTCGTGCGTTACGTGGCCGGCGTGTTGCCGTCGCTCGGCGTCTCCGGCGTGCCGGTGGTGACGTACACCGGCTGGGCGCGCACCACGCGGATGCGCTGTCTGCCCGACACGCCCACCAAGTACAACGCCGAGCCGCCCGATCAGGTATCGCGCGTCAAGAAGCACCCGGCGATGATCAAGCTGCTCGCGAGCTGGGTCGATTCGCAGGCGGCGCAGATCCGCGCCGACATCGCCGAGCACTCGCCGGTGGCGGCCGAGGAGTGGGATCGCCGCGCCAAGCGTCCCTTGGTGTCTCGCACCTCGGGGATGTCGGCGTGGGTGAAGAAGCAGGAGGGTGAGGGAGCGATCCTGGAGACCTCCGTGCGCATCGCGCTCGAGGGCGTGCTCAAGAAGTGGAAGAAGCGCAGCGACGACATCACGCTCGACTGGGCGGAGTTGCTCACCGATGCCAGCGCGCTCAAGGCCGGCTTCGAGGGCACCGATGTGACGCCGCGCGATGTCGATCGCCTGGTCGCGTGGCTGCGCCGTCAGCTCGCGAAGCCCGAGAAGGCGCCGGTCGACGAGGATGGCAAGCCGATCCTCGACTCCGAGGGTCACGCCGTCGGTCCCGACGAGGATGATCCGGCGGGCCGGTTCGACGACGAGGATGATCCGATCCTGCTGCGCCTGGTGCAGCTCAAGCGCGGAGGCCTGGTGCCGCCGACCGGTGACGAGATCATCTACGAGCACGTCGCGATCGACGAGGCGCAGGATCGCAGCGCGCTCGAGGTCAAGGTGCTCGTCGAGGCCGTGCGCGCACCCGACAACGATCCGGAGAAGCGCTCGGTGACGATCGCCGGTGACACCGCGCAGCGCCTGGTGTTCGACAACAACTTCACCGGCTGGGAGCAGCTGCTCGAGCACACCGGTCAGCCGGCGATCGTCCGGCCGCTCAAGCTGTCGTACCGCTCCACCGCCGAGGTCATGCTGCTCGCGCGCGAGATCCTCGGTCCCGAGCTCGCGCCCAAGGACGACCTCGCGGCGCGACCGGGCGAGCCCGTCGAGCTGCACGAGTTCGGCGATCTCGGCGAGGCCGTGGCCTTCCTCGGCGATGCGCTGCGCACGCTGATGGCGCGCGAGCCCACCGCGTCGTGCGCCGTGGTGTCGCGTCACTCCGAGCAAGCGGATGCCTGGTTCGAGGGCCTCAAGCGCGCCGAGGTGCCGGCGCTGCGCCGCGTGCGTCGCGACGAGTTCAACTTCCAGCCCGGCGTCGACGTCACCGATGTCGCCCAGGTCAAAGGCCTCGAGTTCGACTACGTCGTGATGGTCGACGTCAACGACACCAGCTATCCGGATCAGCACTGGGCGCGCCACCTGCTTCACATCGGCGTCACGCGCGCCGCACACCAGCTGTGGCTGGTGTCGACCGGCGAGCCGAGCTCGCTGATCCCCACGGCCCTCCGCGATGGCGGGCGCATGACCGTCGGGTAGCGACTCATGTAGGTGTGGGGGCACACCGTCGAAAACGCGAAGGCACGTAACCTTCCGGCGGGTCAGATCCGGTAGCGTGGATCTGTCGCGCCTTTTGCAGGGGGTACTGTGGCTTCGACTCTTCGTATTGTCTTGCTGTTGATGGTGGTGGGTTGTGCTGGTGGTGACTCGTCGGTCGAGGTCACCGCGCAGGTGATGGTCGGCGAACCCGATAGCGACGGCGATGGGATCCCTGACTCCGTCGAGCTCGACATCGGGACCAGCCCGACCGATGCCGACAGCGACGACGACGGTCTCAAGGACGGCAGCGAGCCCGACTTCGCGGACGACTCGGACGGTGATGGCCTGATCAACGCCCTCGATCCCGACTCCGACAACGATGGCATCTTCGACGGTACCGAGGCGGGGATCGCGGTCGCGGGCAGCGGTACCGTGCCGGCGAACGGCAACTTCATCGCCGACGCCGATCCATCGACCACCACCGATCCGACGAAGGCCGACAGCGATGGCGGTGGCGCGATCGACGGTTCCGAGGACGCGAACCGCAACGGCAAGGTCGACGACGGCGAGACCGATCCGAACGACGATGCCGACGATGCGGCCGTGGTCGATTCCGACGGCGACGGTCTGTCCGACGCGCTGGAGAACGCGCTCGGGACGGACCCGAACGATGCCGATACCGACGACGATGGCGTGCGCGACGGCGACGAGCCGAACTTCGCCGACGACCTCGACAGCGACAACCTGATCAACGCGAAGGATCCCGATAGCGACAACGACGGGCTCAAGGATGGCACCGAGCTCGGCGTCACCACGCCCGATGCCGACACCGACACCGGCGCCGGCAACTTCGTGGCCGATCAAGATCCGGGAAACTCGACGAGCGCGGTCAAGGCAGACACCGACGGCGGTGGAGTGAAGGATGGCGACGAGGATGTGAACCACAACGGCAGGGTCGACAACGGCGAGCGCGATCCGAACGATCCGGACGACGACGACGACAGCGTCAACCAGGGCGACGAGGACGGCGACGGCGTGCGCGACGATCGCGACAACTGCCCGAACGTTCCGAACGCCAACCAGGCCGACACCGACAGTGATGACATCGGCGACGTGTGCGATGCCGACGCGAACGGCGGCGGGCTCAACGACAACCTGACCGCGGGCGGTGGTGGCTGCTCGAGCTCGGGTGGCTCGGCGGGCGTGCTCGTCATCCTCGGCTTGATCCTCGCGCTACGCCGCCGCAGAGCCCTCGCGGGGGCCGCGTTGCTGCTGGTGCCGCGGTTCGCCGCCGCCCAGGATGCCGGCCCGCGCGACGAGCTGCGCAACTTCTCGATCGAGCGATTCCAGCTCGCGAGCGATCGCAACGGCCTGCTCGGTGTCGAGTGGGCGGAGAGCCGCGGCTACCTCGCGTTCGATGTCTCGGTGTACCTCGGCTACGCGAACGATCCGCTGGTCGTCAACGACAACGCCATGCGGGTCGGCGCGCTGGTCAAGGAGCGCACGACGGGTGGGCTCGTCGCCTCGATCTCGCCGGCGCCGTGGGTGTCGCTTGGCCTCGACATGCCGGTGGTGTTCTCGCAGGAGCGCGATCGCGACATGAACATCGGCGCGCTCACCACGCTCAAGGCCGGCTCCGGCAGTCTGCGGCTGATCCCGAAGCTGACGATGCTGACGCAGAAGCGCGACGGCATCGGCCTGGCGATCGTGCCGGCGGTACTACTGCCGACCCAGAGCTCGGAGCGCGACTACCTCGCCGACGACGGCGCGACGTTCGCACCCGAGCTCGACCTGTCGCGCCGCATCGACAAGGTCCGGATCGCGGTGAACCTCGGCTACCGGCTGCGGCCCGATAGCGAGCTGCTCGACCTCGAGGTCGACGACGAGATCTTCCTGCGCCTCGGTGTCGGCGTCCGGCTCGATGCCGGCCCGGTGCCGATCGGCTTCGACGCCACGTTGTCGGCGGCGGTCGCGGCGAAGGATCCGTTCGGGAGCTCGAACGCCAGCCCGCTCGAGGCGATGCTCGGTGCCAGCTTCACGGTCCGCAAGACCGCGGTGTTCTTCGCCGGCGCCGGGCTCGGGCTGGTCGATGGCTTCGGAACGCCCGACTACCGCATCGTTGGTGGCCTGCGGCTCGGCTCGGCCGATCGGGTGGAGGTCGTCGAGACGACGCCGGAGGCGCCTCCCGAGGAGACCGACAGCGACGGCGACGGCGTGATGGACTGGCGGGACAACTGCAAGGACGAGCCGGAGGACAAGGACGGGTTCAGGGACTCCGACGGTTGCCCCGAGCTCGATAACGACAGCGATAGGGTGCCCGATGCGACCGACAAGTGTCGCGACGAGGCGGGCGTCGTCGAGAACAACGGCTGTCCCGCGGTCGATGCCGATGTCGACGGCGTGATGGATCACCTCGACAAGTGCCCCGACCAGGCGGAGGACTTCGACGGCTTCCAGGACGAGGACGGCTGCCCCGAACCCGACAACGACAACGACGGTCTCTCCGATGCGCAGGACATCTGCCCGGCGGAGGCCGGCCCGGTCGATCACGGGGGCTGTCCCGATGCCGATCGCGATGGCGACGGTGTGGTCGATCGGTTCGACAACTGTCCCGACGAGAAGGGCGAGCAGCCGAACGCGGGCTGCATGAAGAAGCAGCTGGTCGCGATCACGGTGGCGAAGCTCGCGACGCGCGAAGGTGTCGAGTTCAATCGCGCCGCGATCGCACCGAAGAGCTTCAAGCTGCTCGACAACATCGCCGCGGTCCTCGTGGCGCACCCGAAGCTGGTGATCGAGGTCGGCGTTCACACCGACAACGTCGGCGACGACGCGGCGAACAAGACGTTGACGGAGAAGCGCGCCGACGCGGTGGTCGCCTATCTGATCAAGAAGGGCGTCGACGCGCAGCACCTGGTCGCGGCGGGCTTCGGCGAAGAGCAACCCGAGGGTGATAACTCGACGAAGGAGGGCAGGGCGCAGAACCGCCGCGTCGTGTTCAAGGTGATCGGCGGGATGGCGCCGACGCCGAAGTGATCACAGGAGGACGGGTGGCTCGGCGTCGCTCGGCGGAGGCGGCGGCGTCGGATCGGGATCCTCGACCGGGCACTCCGGCGCGGCGTAGCCGATCTCGAGGTTGCCGATGCCGGTCAACCGCTTCGCGGTGATCGCGCCGCGGATCTGCGTGTTGCCGATGTACTCGATCTCCGCGTCGGGCGCGTAGATCGCGCCGTTGTAGATCTGGTTGCCGACGTTGATCGTGCCCTTGTCGCCGCCGCCGATGTAGAGACGGAACGCCGACGGGTCCCACTTGTTGCCGAGATCGAGGTGACCGATCTGGCGCACCGAGCCGGAGACGTAGAGGTCCAGCATGCCGCCGTTCTCGAGGCGGATCCACGCGGCGCCGATGCTCTCGAGGTTGCCGTCGAGATAGAGCGAGACGTGGCCCTTCACGGACACGAACGTCGCGCCGATCTGGGACAGATCGGTCATGTAGTAGCTGCCGGTGGTCAGCTCGAGGCGAGCGGCGCCGATGTTCTTGAACGAGGTCGGCACGCCGGCGGCCGCGTTGTCGTTCGCCGTCTTCGCCGCGGCGACCACGGCCGCGACGTCGATCGCGTTCGGGCCGGTGCAGCCGCACGCCGGCTCGTCGACGGGGGCATACGGTGCGGTGGCATTGATCTCCTCGTAGCCGAGGAACGTATCGTTGCCGGCGACGCTGAGCGCGCCGCCGACCGCGAGCCGCCCGATGCCCTTGAGATCGCCACCGATCGCGAGATCGCCGTCGACCTCGATGTTGCCGATATCGTCGACGGTGGCCGGCGTCGACAGCGAGCCGGTGACCTCGAGGTTGCCGGTCGCGGTGAGGCCGCCGTGCGGGCGGAAGTCGCCGCGGACCTGGAAGTTGTTGATCGCGCGGGTCGAGCCCATCACCGCGAGCGTGGCGTGATCCTTCTCCACGCTCTTGCCGACGATCAGGTTGCCGATGTCGTCGAAGTCCTCGCAGATGCACGCCGACACCGCGAACGCCTGGGTCGCGGGACACGAGGCCTGCTGCGTGGTCTGGGATTCGAGGTCGCCGGTGCAACCGATGATGGTGAAGAGGAGGGCGAACCGCTTCATGGTGCCCGCCGGTCGTGCAACGCAGGTGCCGGGCGCCGCGGCCTTGTTGACGGCGAGTTAACAGCCGACGAGCCCGCGGTAAGCGGCACTCACTCCCAGGCTGATCTCCCAGTCAGCGCGCGGTTTGTAGCGGGGCCGACGATCGTTTCGGCGGTGCGCAACTCGCGCACTCAGTGCGGCAAGCCCCAGCTCGGCGCGAGGGCCTGATACTCGGCGAGCGGCAACAGGACGAACGCGGCGGAAGGATCGAGCGTCGCGATCAGCTCCGCGAGAACGGGCTCGGGCATCGCGGTGCAACCGAGGGTCGCGCCGTCGGCATCGCGCCAGACGTGAAGGAAGACGCAGCTGCCGCCGCTCGGCGTGCGCGCGGTGTTGTGGCCGAGGTCGACGACCCAGGTGTAGAGCTCGTCGGCGCGCTTCATCTCCTCGGCAGACTTCCAGTCGACGGTGGTCGTCCGCTGATCGAGGATCTGGTTGTAGTGGGGGGGGGGCGGGGGGGGGGGGCCGGGC
>JAEYYY010000421.1 GCA_023430775.1 Pseudomonadota bacterium | reverse complement strand
ACCCGGCGTTCCTCGGCGTGTCGATGGCGGACATCGGCCGGCGCCCCACCGGCGTGCTCGGCCCGTGCGCGATCGAGCGGGTGACCCCGGATACCGGCGCCGCGGCGGCGGGCATCCGAGCCGGCGACATCGTCGTCGATATCGATGGCACCGAGATCGTGGGCTGCGATGACCTGGTGAAGACGATCCAGAACCGCGTCGCCGGGCAGGTCGTCAAGATCAAGGTCCAGCGCTCGGGCACCCAGCTGACACTCGACGCCACGCTGCCGTCGCGCGCTGATGTCCTGCGCAAGCGCTTCGTCGGCAAGCCGGTGCCGCTCACCACGCTGACCCGCGTCGATGATCAATCGGTCGCGGACCTCGCGTCGCGCGGCAAGACCACGATCGTCGGCTGGTTCGATCAGGAGAACTGCGTCGGCTGCGCGTCGGCGTTCGCCAAGCTCGCCGACTGGGCGAAGGACAAGGGCAAGGCCGGCGCGATCTCGATCGTCGGCGTCACCGGCGCGAACCGCAAGTCGGTGCCCGAGACGATCGCCGGCCTCAAGGACGTGCAGCGTCGCTACGACGTGCCGCTGATGGTCGCCGATACCGAGACCTTCGCCGAGCTGTCGATCAACGACATCAAGCGCATCCACTTCATGGTGATCGATTGTCGCGGCATCATCTCGTACGTCGCTCCGCTCAAGCCGGATGCCGACGATCGCCCGGCGGTGCTCGACGAGCTGTTCGCCGCGACCGAGATGGCCGTGCGCCGCATGAAGTAGTCTGTCGGCGTGATCCGCAGCGTTCGAGGCAAGCATCCCGTCGTCGGGGCAGGTGTGTTTCTGGCCGAGACGTGCGCCGTGATCGGCGACGTCGAGATCGGCGAGGCATCGTCGATCTGGTACGGCACGGTCGTCCGCGGTGACGTCATGCCGATCCGGATCGGCGCGCGCACCAACATCCAGGACAACACGGTCATCCACGTCACCAGCGACAGGTCCGGAACCACGATCGGCAGCGACTGCACGATCGGTCACGCCACGATCATCCACGCCTGCACCGTCGAGGATTTTTGCCTCATCGGGATGGGCGCGACCTTGCTCGACGGCTGCGTGATCGGGCGGGGCAGCTTCGTCGGTGCAGGTGCGCTCGTCACACCGGGCACGGTTATCCCACCGGGCAGCCTGGTGCTCGGAGCGCCGGCGCGCATCAAGCGCCCGGTCAACGACGCCGAGCGGGAGCAGATCGAGTACGGCGCGAAACACTACGTCGAGCTTGCTCGCGACTACCTGAGTCCCGGTCTCGGCTCGCTTGCGAGCGAGGAGCGATCCTCGGTACGTTAGTACTCAGTCGGCGAATGAAGCGGCGCGTGAACGCAGCGTCTCAGCCGACAAGCGCATGGATCGCGATCAAGCCCGCAGCGGACGTCTCCGCGCTCACGCGTTGCGTGTGCTCGCGATCACCGTGCTCGCGATGGTGAGTCCGGCGCACGCCGACAAGATCGACGATCTGATCGGCGACCTCGATAACGATTCCGATCGTGTTCGTCTCACCGCCGTCCTCGCGCTCACCAATCAGCAGTCGCCGCGATCGATCCCCGGGCTCGTCAAGCGCATGCTCGACACCGGCGAGAAGAAGAACATCCGCGGTCTCGCGGCGAGCGCTCTCGGCGAGATCGTGTCGAAGGGCAGCCCGAGCGCACCGCAGCGGAAGGCGGCGATCGATGCCCTGACCCGCGCGAAGAACGACCCCGAGCCGTTCGTGTCGGCGAAGGCCGATGCCGCGCTCTCCGTCGCCGGCAGCAGCAGCTCGGGTGGATCGAGGCCATCTGCCCCGGGCGGCAGCATCGTCGGCGTGTTCGTCAAGATCGGTCCGATGTCGTCGAAGACCGGCAGCGCGTCGGATCCGGCGTATCGCAGCGCGATGGAAAAAGCCGCGAAATCGAAGCTCTCGGCGGTCCAGCCGAGCTGGCTCCAGACCTGGTCGGGTGGCGACCCGACGGCCTCGCAGCTGGCGCAGAAAAAATTCGCAGGCTTCTACATCGATGGGACGCTCAACTCGGTCACCGTCAACAAATCCGGGAACAACGCGACAGTCACGTGTAAAGTCAGCGTGTTGCTCGCTGAATTCCCCAGCCGGAACATCATCGCTCCGGGCAGTGGCCAGGCCAACGTGCAGGGTGGGGCGTCGGCGAGGGACATCGAGCTCGGAACGTCGGACTGCGTGCAGGCCGTGATCGAAAGCTTGATCAGCAAGCAAATTGTTCCGACGATCAAAACCAAGATCTGAGATGGCGAACGACCGCGGATATAAACGGAGCTGGAAGAACCTCTTGATCAACAAGAGGTACCAGCTGCGCTTCACGCTGTTCATGGTCGGCCTGTCGACGCTGCTGATGATCGGCCTCGGCTTCTGGATCATGATCGTGGCCAACGAGACCACGAAGGTCTCGATCACCAGCGAGCGCGGCAAGCGCTGCCCGCGGATCCCGCAGATCCAGGCGCCGTACGAGGAGCAACCGTCGCTGCCGCCGACGCCGATGAAGCTGCCCGAGCCGGCACCGGCACCGGCACCCGAACCCGCACCGTCGCCCGACGAGGACGAGCCCGGCGGCCGCAAGCGTCCGAAGATCGACGTCACGCTCGACGAGATGGAGCTGCCCAAGCCGGTCAAGGTCATCCCGCCGGTGCCCGAGAACTTTGGCAAGCGCGTCGTCGAGCACTGGAAGTGCGAGCTCGACATCGCGGCCAACGTGAAGCGGCTGGAGGCTGGGCGGCTGCGGATTCTGATGACGCTGATCGGCGCCGGCATCCTGCTGGTGTTCGGGCTCGCGATCTACGGCATCAAGATGACCCACAAGGTCGCGGGTCCGCTGTTCAAGGTCCAGCTGTACCTCGCGAAGATGCGCGACGGTCGGTTCGACAAGGTCTACAACCTGCGCAAGGGCGATCAGCTCGTCGAGTTCTACGATCACTTCAAGCAAGCGCACGCCGGTGTCGTCGCGCTCGAGAAGAGCGACATCGCGCAGCTCAAGAAGACGATCGCCGCCGCGGAGAACGCCGGTGCCGGCGACCATCCCTCGATCGTCCAGCTGCGCACCATGCTCGCGAGGAAGGAGAAGTCCGTTGAGTGATCCAACGGCCGCCAACCTCGGACCTGGAGCGTCGAATCCGGGGCATCCGAAGTACAAGCGCAAGCTCTCGAACTACCTGCTCGATAAGAAGCTGCAGCTTCGCTACATCCTCGTCGTCACGCTGCTGTCGGGCATGATCGCCGGCGCGCTCGGGTTCATGATCTACGACCAGCGTCACCAGTCGACGCAGTCGATCGAGGAAGACCTCCAGGAGCTGGTCCCCGACGAGGAGGACATCAAGAGCATCACCGGCGACTACGAGTCCGAGGACCGCGTGCTGGTCTACAAGATGGTCGCCGCCGGCGTCGGCCTCGTCGTCATCCTGTCGCTCTATCTCATCCTGATGACCCACAAGGTCGCCGGGCCGCTCTACAAGACGTCGATCTACTTCGACCGGATGGCGCAGGGCCGGCTCTCCGTCGTCACGCCGCTGAGGCGCGGCGACATGCTCCAGGACTTCTTCGAGAAGTTCAAGAACATGCACGACACGGTACGCCAGCGCGCGATCGACGATGTCGCGGAGATGGAGCAGGCGATCGCGGCGCTTCGCGAGTCACGCAACCAGGGCGACTACCGCGGCGACGCGCACAACTCGTTCGCCGAGGAGCTCGACAAGCTCGAGCAGCACCTGGCGCAGCGCAAGAAGAACCTGTCCTAGTACACGTAGTGGCCGACCAGGCCGCTCGAGCCGACGGTCCACACGTGGCCCGACGCGCCGGTCACGCCCCACAGCGACGCGCCGCTACCGAACGGCGCCGACGTCGTCCACGAGCTGCCGTTGAAGCGCCCGACCTTGGTGCCGCCGGCGCCCCAGACGTCGGTCGCCGACGCCTTGTGCATGCTCTGGAAGATCGAGAACGACGTCGCCTTCGCGGCCCACTTGTTCTTGGTCAGGTGCATCGTCTCCTTGCTCGGCGTGAAGTCCGAGACCCAGACGTCGCCGGCGGCGATCGCGAGCACCGAGAAGTAGGTGCTGGTGCCGGCACCGGGATTGATCGTCGACCACGACGAGCCGCTCCACTTGCGGACATACGCGTTCTCGCCGGTGACGTAGACCTCGTTCGCGCTGACACCGCTGATCGAGAACAGCGTGCCGCCGAGCGCGCTCGCGGTGAACGACGCGCCGCCGTTGGACGACCGCCACACCGTGCTGCCGCCGCACAGGAAGATGTTGTTGGCATCGGCGAGCCACACCGCGTCGACGTTTGCCGAGGTGACGGCGACGGTGCTCCAGCTCGCTCCATCGTAGTGAAGCACGGCGCCGCCCAGGCCGACCGCCCACACGTTGCTGGCGCTGGTGCCGCGCACGCTGCGCAGACTCTGCGTGGTGCCGCTGTTCATCATCACCCACTCGTTGTTCTGGCGCCGCATGATGGTGCCGCTGTCACCGACGGCGAACACGTCGTTGGCGCTCGCGGCCCACACGTCGTGCAGCGTGGTCGTCCCGGCCGGCGTCGTCTCGACGCACCAGGTGCCGGAGGCACACGGCGGAAGCGCGACCTCGCTCTCCAGTTCCTCGAGCTCGATCTCGTTCCCATCCGTCTCCTCGACGTCGAGCATGCAGCCCGCGGTGAGAGCGAGAAGGACGAGGGTGAATGGTTCGGCTGGGTTTCGCATGGGTGGAGTGCGTTCGACCAGCGTGCGCGTTCGGGTCGGGTATCCCGGAGTAGCCGTGGGGTACGGATCGGTCAAAGCCGATGCGCCCTCGACGATCGACGGAATGTGCCGAGCACTCTGATGGGCCACGATTTCTGTTGCTAACATCACGCGTCCCATGGCTTCCGCTGGACAGCTGCTCGAGCTCGGCGAGCGCTACTGGGCGCTCGGTCTGCCGGCCGCGGCACGCAGTGCCCTCGGACGCGCGCTCGACGCGAGCACCGATCCGGCGCCCGCGCTGCGGCTCACCGATATCGCGCTCGCCCAGGGCGACGTCCGCGCGGCCCGCGTGTTCGCCGCCGAGGCCGCGAAGCGTGCGCCCGGACCGGCCAGCAAGATCTTGCTCGGCCGCGCGCAGCTCGCCGCGGGAGAGCTGAGTGCGGCGCGGATGTCGATCCTGGTCGCGATCGATGCGCCGAAGCTGACGCCGTGGGATCGCGCGCGCGCTCACCTCGAGCTGTCGCGGATCGCGGCGGGGCAGAGCGATACCTCCGGCGCAGCCGCGCAGGTGGGCGCGGCCTTCGAAGCGATCCTCGCCGCGGCGAAGACCGCCGTGACCCACGAGTCGATCGCGCTGATCGAGGAGGTCTGCGCGGCGGTGGTGGCGAATGCGCGCGGTGCCGACGCGACCACCACGCTCGAGGCCACACCGGATTCTCGCGGCAGGCGGGTGTGTGCGGCGGCGTTGCGCGCGGCGCGCCAGAGCGGTGGTGATGCGGTGACCGACGCGATGGTCGACGAGGCGCTCGGCCGCGTCGACGAGGTCGACGATATCCCGCTGCCGGCGAACGCGCTCAAGCTGCGCCGGCTCGAGCGCCGCGCACGCAAGCACTCGGTGACCCAGCGCGAGGCGCTGGTCCGCGAGGTCGAGCAGCTGATCGAGACCTCGGAGGGCGACGAGCTGTTGCCTGCGGATCGCGCGCGGCTGTGGTTCTTGTTCGCGACACTGCATGCCGACGATGCGCGCGATCGCGCGGAGGCCGCGTATCGCAAGGGGCTCGCCTATCAGCCGGGCAACACCGCGGCGGCGTGCCGGCTCGCGCTGCTCGTGCTCGATCGCGGCGATCAAGCCGGCGCGCTCGCCGAGATCGAGCGCGCGCTCCGCGTCGATGCCAGCCACGGGCTCGCCTGGCGCAGTGCCGCGCGGATGATCGATGCGCAGAGCCTCGGCGTGTCGGGCATCGTCCAGCGCTTGCTCGACGCCGCCAACCCCGGTGCCGGCAGCGTCGCCGCCGGCGTCGCGCCGCGCCTGGTCACCGCGACCGCCGAGGTGGCGCGCCACGACGTGCTCGCCGGTGTCTACGCGCACGGCCATCGCGTCAAGAACCTCCTCGGCATCATCGGCTCGCGCGCGCGGTCGGCACGCAAGATCAGCGAGGGCGACGTCCACGACAAGCTCGTCGATCTCGAGAAGGACGTCACCGCGCTCTATGAAGAGTGGGCGCAGTACCTGCGCTCGATGCAGGCGCCGACCCCGACCGTCGAGCTGGTGCCACTCGCACCACTCCTCCACGAGGTCGTCGTCGCCGCGCAGGCGCGCACCCAGCAGATCTCGATCGCGCTCGAGACCCAGGCCGGGCTTCCCGACGTCCGCGGCGATCGCATGCTACTGCGCGAGGCGCTGCTCAACATCGTGTCGAACGCCGCGGAAGCGTGCGCGCACGCCAACCGCGGCGATGTCTCGGTGCGCGTGCGCGCGATCGCCGCACCGTCGGGCACCACCGCGCCGATCGTCGAGCTCGTGGTCGCCGATACCGGGCCCGGCATTCCGCGCGCGCACCTCGGCCGGATGTTCGTGCCCGGGTTCACCACCAAGGAGACCGGCTCGGGCGTCGGGCTCGCGATCGCCGAGCGCGCGGTATCGGCGCACCACGGCCGGATCACCATCGAGTCCGAAGAGGGGCACGGCACCACGATCACGGTGACGCTGCCCACCGACAAGGCAGGCCTGCAGTCCCTGCCGCTATGGAATGTCTCGGAGCGTTCGTCATGAAGCTGCCGCTGGTCGCGCTACTCGGTCTGGTTGTCTTCGGGACCGGCTGCCCCAAGAAGGGCACGCCGAAGCCCGACGATCCGAAACCGACCGCTGATGGCGGCACCGATCCGATCGCCATCACGCCCGATGCCGCACCGAACGTCCCGAAGGTCGATCCGTTCTGTGCGAATCGCCCGGAGAAGGCCGGGCCGTTCGTCCTCGATGCCACGCTCGCCGCGCAGCGTCGCGGCACCGGCGCGAAGACGTACGCCGACGTCGACTACTCGAAGGAGCAACCGATCGAGGTGTGCGGGCTCGACGGCGTGCGCAAGTGGCTCGAGGCCACCAGGTGCCCCGATGGCTCCGCCGGCAAGCAGGGCGGGCGGTTCGATTCGGTCGGTCTCGGCGGCCGCTGCAACACGATGATCGAGCGCTACAAGGTCGGTTGTCCCGACGGCACGCTCAACATCGTGTTCGCGGTTCACTTCTGCGGTCCCGGCGAGGTCATGTAAGCGATGACGATCGGAACGATCGTGTGTGTCGATGATCAGGCCGAGGTGCGCCGGCTCCTCGGCGACGTGTTTCGCGCCAAGGGCGGCCACGTGGTCGGCTTCGATAACGGCGAGGACGCGATCGCGTGGCTGTCGACCAACGAGGCAGACCTCGCGGTGCTCGATCTCGATCTCGGCGCCGGCCGTCGCAGCGGCATCGAGATCTGCCGGACCATCCACGGCAAGCTCCCCGATCTGCCGATCATCATCCTGACCGGGCACGGCGCGATCGACGACGCCGTCGCCGCGGTCAAGGCCGGGGCCGTCGACTTCATCACCAAGGATCCGTACCTCGAGGACAAGCTCGAGATATCCGTCGAGAAGGTCGAGCGCATCCTCCAGCACGCGGTCGATCGCAAGCGTCTCGAGGCCGAGAACCGCGAGCTACGCGCCACCAACGAGCGGCTGCGCAAGGCGGCGGGGCGGCGCTGGCAGATCGTCGGTGACTCGGGCGCGATGCGCACCGTGATGACGAAGATCGAGCGCGTCGCGCCGGTGCCGCGTCCGGTGCTGGTGCTCGGCCCCAGGGGCACCGGCAAGGAGCTGGTCGCGCGCGCGATCCACACGCTGTCGTCGCGCGCGAGCGAGCCGTACGTCACGATCAACTGCGCGGCGGTCGCCGAGTCGCTGCTCGAGAG
>JAEYYY010000504.1 GCA_023430775.1 Pseudomonadota bacterium | reverse complement strand
CACGAGCACCTCCTGTGGGAGACCGTGAAGTGGCAGCTCGCGCGCCGTCGCGCGGGTACCGCCTCGACGAAGCGCCTCGGTGAAGTCCGCGGCTCGTCGAAGAAGGTCTGGAAGCAGAAGGGCACCGGTCAGGCGCGCCAGGGCAGCCGTCAGGCTCCGCACTGGGTCGGCGGTGGCTCGGCCAAGGGCCCGAAGCCGCGCTCGTACGACTACAAGCTTCCCCGCCACGTCAAGAAGGCCGCGCTGGTGTCGGCGCTGTCGCTGCGCGCGTCGGAGAACAAGCTGATCGTCGTCGACAACTTCGACGTGGACGGCCCGAAGGGCTCCACGCAGAAGGTCGCCGGCGCGATCAACACGCTGCTCGGCAACACCAAGAAGAACGACGCCGTCAACGCGAAGGTGTTGATCGTCGATTCGAAGGACAACGCGAACCTCAAGGCCGGCGCGAAGAACCTGCGCTCGTCGCAGTGGCTCGCGACCGAAGGCGTCAACGTCTACGACATCCTGCGCCACGAGACGCTCGTGCTCACGCAGGCTGCCGTCAAGGCGATCGAAGCCTCGCTGGTTGGCAAGGAATAGTCATGAAGGACGCACAGAGCATCATCAAGCGCCCGCTGCTCACCGAGAAGTCGGCTCGCCTCCGCGAGACCGGCGGCGGTGCCGCGGCGCATGCCGAGGGCGCCGACTACGCACAGCAGGTCGTGTTCGAGGTCGCTCGCGACGCGAACAAGATCGAAGTGAAGTCGGCCGTCGAGAAGCTGTTCAACGTGTCGGTGACCGACGTCCGCACGCTCGTCGTGCGCGGCAAGATGAAGCGCATCGGTCGCTTCTCGGGCCGCCGCCCCGCCTGGAAGAAAGCGTTCGTGACGCTGAAGGCCGGCGACAACATCGAGTTCTTCGAGGGGGTCTAGGACCATGCCGACCAAGAAGTACAAGCCCACCTCGCCGGGTCGCCGTCAGGCCTCGACGCAGGATTTCTCCGAGATCACCAAGCACGCGCCCGAGAAGTCGCTGCTCGCGCACAACGTCGAGACCGCTGGCCGCAACAACTACGGCCGGATCACCTCGCGGTTCCGCGGCGGTGGTCACAAGCAGCGCTATCGCACGATCGATTTCAAGCGCCAGAAGACCGGCATCGAGGCCACCGTGCTCGGCATCGAGTACGACCCGAACCGCACGGCTCGCATCGCGCTGATCCAGTACAAGGACGGCGAGAAGGCGTACATCCTCGCGCCGCAGCGCCTGGGCGTCGGCGACACCGTCGTCAGCGCCAACTCGGCCGATATCAAGCCGGGCAACTCGCTGCCGCTCCGCTACATCCCGATCGGTACCGAGATCCACGCGGTGGAGCTCAAGGTCGGTCGTGGTGCGCAGCTCGGCCGCTCGGCCGGCGCGCGCGTCACGCTGATGGCGAAGGAGACCGACTGGGCCACGCTCCGTCTGCCCTCGGGCGAGATGCGGCGCGTCCACATCGACTGCCGCGCGACGATCGGCGTGATCGGCAACACCGAGCACGCGAACATCATGTGGGGCAAGGCCGGCCGCATGCGCTGGCTCGGCAAGCGCCCGCACAACCGCGGCGTGTCGATGAACCCCGTCGATCACCCGATGGGTGGTGGCGAAGGTCGCAGCTCGGGTGGTCGCCACCCGTGCACGCCGTGGGGTCAGAAGACCAAGGGTCTGAAGACGCGCCACAACAAGCGCACCGAGCAGTTCATCATCCGCCGCCGCAAGTAACGACGAGAGCCAAGAGAACAAGACATGCCCCGTTCACTCAAAAAAGGTCCGTTCGTCGACCACTACATCCCGAAGAAGATCGCCAACGCGAAGAAGGAAGCGAATCCGGCGAAGCGCGTGGTGTCGACCTACTCTCGTCGCTCGATGGTGATTCCCGACATGGTCGGCATCACCATGGCCGTCTACAACGGCCGCAAGTTCATCCCCGTGTTCGTGACCGAGCAGATGGTCGGTCACAAGCTCGGCGAGTTCAGCCACACCCGCACGTTCCACGGCCACACCGGCGAACGGAAGAAGTGATCATGCAGGCTCGTGCAATCGTCAGGAACATCTCGATGTCGCCGCGCAAGATGCGCGTCGTCGCGAACATCATCCGTGGCAAGTCGGTCGAGGACGCCGTCGCGCTGCTCGACCACCTGCCGAAGAAGGCCGCCGGTCTGATCAGCAAGGCGATCAAGTCGGCTGCCGCCAACGCCGAGGATCGCTCGGGTGGCGACGCGTCGGTCGAGGACCTGCGCATCCACACGATCGCCGTCGACGGCGGCACCATCCAGAAGCGCTGGATGCCGCGGTCGATGGGACGCGCGAACCGGATCAATCACCGCACCAGCCACCTGACGGTGGTCGTCACGGACGAGGCCTAGGAGACAGCCAATGGGACAGAAGACACATCCGACGGGCTTTCGCCTCGGCATCATCAAGACCTGGTCGTCGCGCTGGTTCGAGACCAAGAACTACGCGAAGTGGCTGCATGAAGATCTGAAGCTCAAGGCCTTCATCAAGAAGAAGCTCAACCACGCGGGCGTCTCGTACATCGAGATCGAGCGCGCGGCGAACAAGGCCAAGATCAACATCCACACCGCGCGTCCCGGCATCGTGATCGGCAAGCGCGGCGCGGGCGTCGAGACCCTGAAGAAGGAAGTCCAGGCGCTGACGGGCAACGAGGTGTTCTTGAACATCATCGAGGTCCGCAAGGCCGAGACCAACGCGCAGCTCGTCGCCGAGAACATCGCGACGCAGCTCGAGCGCCGCATCGCCTTTCGCCGCGCCATGAAGAAGGCCACGCAGACGGCGATGAAGTTCGGCGCCAAGGGCATCAAGGTCGCGTCGTCGGGTCGCCTCGGCGGCGCCGAGATGTGCCGCCGCGAGTGGTACAAGGAAGGCCGCGTTCCGCTGCACACGCTGCGTGCGGACATCGAATACGGCTTCACCACCGCGTCCACCACGTACGGCTCGATCGGCGTCAAGGCGTGGGTCTTCCACGGCGAGGTGCTGCCGGCGCCGCGCAAGGATCCCGCGGCACGCGCCTCGGGCCGCACCCCGAGCGCCACCTAAGGATCACGGAGAAGTCCTATGTCGATGCTTTCACCCAAGCGCACCAAGTTCCGCAAGAGCCACAAGGGCCACCTGGCCGGCATGGCGAAGGGCGGTAACGAGGTCTCGTTCGGCGACTACGGCCTCCAGGTCACGTCGCCGGGCTGGATCACCGCGCGTCAGATCGAGGCGGCTCGCGTCGCGATCAGCCGCCACGTCAAGAAGCTCGGAAAGATCTACGTCCGCGTCTTCCCGGACCACCCGTTCACGAAGAAGCCCGCCGAGACCCGCATGGGTACCGGTAAGGGCGGTGTCGAAGGCTGGGTGGCCGTGGTCAAGCCGGGTCGCGTGATCTTCGAGGTCGAAGGCGTGCCGTACGAGGTCGCGAAGACCGCGTTCGATCGCGCGCACCACAAGCTGACCGTCAAGACCCACCTGATCTCGCGGGAGCCCGTCCTATGAGCAAAGTCTCCACCACCCTCGAGCAGTTCCGCGATCAGCCGGACGACGAGCTGAAGGATGCACTCGCGCGCACCCGCGACGAGCTGTTCCGCCTCCACCTCGGCCAGCACACCAACCAGGTGACGTCGACCGCGCAGCTCAAGACCAAGCGCCGCGACATCGCGCGCATCCTGACGATCCTCAACGGCCGCAAGGCCGGCTTCGAGGCGCAGGCGCAGAAGAAGGCCGACACGACGGCTCCGGCGACGGAGACCCCGGCGGCTGACGAGAAGAAGGCCAAGAAGACGAAGGCGAAGAAGTCATGAGCGAGACCGAAACCAAGAAGGTTGACGAGCGTGGTAGCCGCCGAGTGATCGTCGGCACCGTCACGTCGACGAAGATGGACAAGACGATCACCGTCACGGTCGTTCGCCGCGTCCGCGATCGCCGGTTCCACAAGTTCCTGACGAACCGCGTCAAGTACCACGTGCACGACGAGAACAACTCCGGCAAGGTCGGCGACCTCGTCGAGATCATCGAGTCGCGTCCGATGTCGCGCACCAAGCGCTGGCGCCTGCTCCGCACGATCACCAAGGCGGTCGAAGGAGCGCAGTCATGATCCAGATGACTTCGGTCCTCGACGTTGCCGACAACAGCGGCGCGAAGAAGGTGTACTGCATCAAGGTGCTCGGCGGTTCGCGCCGGCGCTATGCGGGCATCGGCGACATCATCATCGTCTCGATCCGCGAAGCGATTCCGGGCGCGAAGGTGAAGAAGGGCGAGGTCTCGCGCGCGGTGATCGTGCGGACCAAGCGCGAGCTCGCACGCAACGACGGCAGCTACATCAAGTTCGACGGCAACTCGGCCGTTCTGATCAACAAAGAGAACGAGCCGATCGGGACTCGTATCTTCGGACCCGTCGCGCGCGAGCTGCGCGCCAAGCGGTTCATGAAGATCATCTCGCTGGCTCCGGAGGTGCTGTGATGGCACGCGCCGCACATGTTCGTAAGGGCGACCTCGTGATCGTCACCGGCGGTTCGAACAAGGGCAAGAAGGGCAAGATCCTTCGCGTCGTTGGTGACCGCGTGGTGGTCGAGAAGGTCGCGATGATCAAGCGCCACAGCCGCGCCACCCAGGCGAACCCGCAGGGCGGCATCATCGAGAAGGAAGGCACGATCCACATCAGCAACGTCGCGCTGTTCGACGACAAGCTGGGCCGTGGAACGCGCACCAAGAATGTGGTCGACGGGGACACCAAGGTCCGCGTCGGCGTGAAGTCGGGCACCAAGTTCGCCGACGTAGGAATGGGCTGAGCCATGGCTGAAGAGAACGACAAGAAGCCCGAAGGCGGCGACGCTCCGAAGAAGGAGAAGCCGGCCAAGGCCAAGGGTGAAGGCAAGAAGAAGGCGGCGGAGCCCACCGGCCCGGCGCCGAAGTACAAGCGCGAGAAGGCTCCCAAGCTGAAGTCGCTGTACGACCAGACCGTGAAGCCGCAGATGGTCAAGGAGTTCTCCTACTCGACCGTCATGCAGGTGCCGCGGATCCTCAAGGTGACGGTCAACATGGGCCTCGGCAAAGCCAAGGACGAGCCCAAGATGATCGACAACGCGATCGAGGAGCTCAAGGCGATCACCGGTCAGTCGCCGGTGGTGTCGCGCGCGAAGAAGGACATCGCGGTCTTCAAGCTCCGCAAGGGCCAGAAGATCGGCGTCATGGTCACGCTTCGCCGCGAGCGCATGTGGGAGTTCCTCGACCGCCTGATGAACATCGCGCTGCCGCGCGTTCGCGACTTCCGTGGCATCTCGCCGCGCGGGTTCGATGGCCGCGGCAACTTCACGATGGGCGTGAAGGAGCAGATCATCTTCCCGGAGATCGAGTACGACAAGATCGATTCGATCAAGGGCATGAACATCTCGATCGTGACCACCGCGTCCACCGACGCCGAGGGTCGCTCGCTGCTCACTCACCTCGGCATGCCGTTCCGTCAACCCACGCCGGCCACGCCGACCGTTACGACCTCTGGAGCTGCCTAGTCATGGCCAAGCTGATCGATACGCTTCCCAAGAAGCAAAAGTTCAAGGTTCGCATCAAGAGCCGCTGCAAGCGCTGCGGTCGTTCGCGTGCCTACCTCCGCAAGTTCGAGATGTGCCGGTGCTGCTTTCGCGAGCTCGCACTGCGCGGCGACATCCCGGGCGTTATCAAGTCGAGCTGGTGAGGAATAGCCATGTCGATGACTGATCCGATCGCTGATTTCCTCGCCCGTATCCGCAACGGCATCCGCGCCCGCAAGGTGGACGTGACGTGCCCGCGTTCGAACATGAAGCTCCGCCTCGCAGAGATCCTGCGCGACGAAGGCTTCCTCGGCAGCGTGACTGCGAGCGAGGACAACAAGCAGGGCATGCTCAAGATGACCCTGCGCTACGACGGCCGCACCGGCCACGGCTCCGCGATCACCGGCATGCGCCGCGTGTCTCGCCCCGGTCAGCGTGCGTACGTTCCCGCCAAGCAGGTGCCCCGGGTTCGCAATGGCCTGGGCATCGCCATCCTTTCCACGTCGCAGGGCGTGATGACCGACCGCGAGGCGCGCAACAAGGGCGTCGGCGGTGAGGTCCTCTGCGAGGTCTGGTGAGTCATGTCGCGTATTGGACGTAAACCAGTCGAGATCCCGAAGGGGGTCACCGTGTCGATCACCAAGGACGCGTTCTCTGCGAAGGGCCCCAAGGGCACGCTGCAGATGAAGCGCCACGCCGAGGTCGACATCAAGCAGGGTCAGGAAGAGGGCAAGGACGTGTTGACGTTCGAGCGCAAGGGCAACCTCGGCCCGCAGCGCGCCGCCCACGGCCTGATGCGCGCGCTCGTCAGCAACATGCTGACCGGCGTGACCAACGGCTTCACCAAGACCCTCGAGATCAACGGCGTCGGCTACAAGGCCGAGCTCAAGGGAACGAAGGTCGTGCTGTCGCTCGGCTTCTCGCACCCGATCGAGTACACGCTCCCCGAGGGCATCTCGGCGAAGGTCGACAAGAACAACCTCATCCTGTCCGGCATCGACAAGCAGGCGGTCGGCGCGGCTGCCGCGAAGGTCCGCAGCTTCCGTCCGCCGGAGCCCTACAAGGGCAAGGGCATCAAGTACGTCGACGAGACGATTCGCCGCAAGGCCGGTAAGACGGCAGGCAAGTGAACAACTGACTTGCTTGAGCTGCGCAACATGATCGCGGCCTGGCCGCAGGGGCCGCAGCTCTCGAAGGCAAGTTAAGGAAGAACGAACATGGCTGGACACGTCAAAATTGCAAACCCGAAGACCCGCAAGCGCCTGAAGCGCAAGGTGCACATCCGCTTGCGCGTCACCGGTACCCCGGAGCGCCCGCGGCTCTCGGTGTTCCGCTCGACTCGCTACGTCTACGCGCAGGCGATCGACGACACCACCAACCGCGTCCTCGCCTCGGCGAGCGAGCTCGACGGCAGCCTCAAGGAAGCTGTCTCGGGCAAGCCGAAGAAGGAGCGCGCGCGGCTCGTCGGCAAGACCATCGGCGAGAAGCTGATGGGCGCCGGCGTCAAGGCGGTCGTGTTCGACCGCAACGGTTTCATCTATCACGGTCGCGTCAAAGAGATCGCCGACGGTGCTCGCGAAGCGGGCCTGGCTTTCTAAGGAACTTTCATGAGCATCAATCCAGAAGAAGTCGGCGAGCTCGTGGACCGCGTGGTCCACATCAACCGCGTCGCGATGGTCGTCAAGGGTGGCCGTCGGTTCTCGTTCTCGGCGCTCGTCGTCGTCGGTGATCAGCACGGCCATGTCGGCGCGGGTCTCGGCAAGGCGAACGAAGTGCCCGAGGCGATCCGCAAGGGCACCGACCGCGCGAAGCGGAACCTGATGAAGATCCCGCTCGTCAAGGGAACCATCCCGCACGAGATCGAGGGCACGTTCGGCGCCGCCCAGGTGCTGCTCCGCCCGGCCGCCCCCGGTACCGGCGTGATCGCCGGCGGTGGCGTCCGTCCCGTCCTCGAGGTCGCCGGTATCACCGACATCCTCACCAAGTCGCTCGGCACGTCGAACCCGCACAACGTGATCCACGCGACCGTCGCCGCCCTCAAGGCGCTGCGCTCGGTCGAGCAGGTCGCGAAGACGCGCGGCAAGAGCGTGTCGGAGCTGCAGGCCGCCAGCGGTCGCAAGAACACGACGGCCCCGGCCCCGTAGGAGACACTCCCATGGCGATCAAGCTCAAAGTCACCCAGGTCAAGAGCGGCGTCGGCAAGTCCGAGACGCAGAACCGCACCCTCCAGGGGCTCGGCCTTCGCGGGCCGCGCACCACCAAGGTGCTCCTCGACACCCCCGAGATCCGCGGGATGATCCGCAAGGTCAGCTACCTCGTCACCGTCGAGTCGGCGGACTGAGCTTTTCGGGCAGGTAACGATCTAGCTAGTTGCTCCCACTAAGATTCCGCGCCAGATTCGGGCGCGGTTCGAGATCGAGAGAATTCCGATGGCGATCACGTTGCACAATCTCCACCCCAACGAAGGCGCGACCCGCGAGAAGAAGCGGATCGGCCGCGGCCGCGGTTCGGGTAAGGGCAAGACGTCCGGCAAGGGCGTCAAGGGCCAGAAGGCCCGCGCCGGCCACCACGGCGCGCGCTACGCGTTCGAGGGTGGTCAGATGCCGATGCCTCGCCGCATCGGTAAGCGTGGCTTCAAGAACCCGAACCGGATCTTCGCGTACCCGATCAACCTGTCGACCCTCGAGGCGAAGTTCGATGCGGGCGCCACGGTCGACCTGGCCGCGCTGCAGGCCAAGGGTCTGGTCCCGAAGATCGCCGAGTACGTCAAGATCCTCGGCGAGGGCGAGATCACCAAGAAGCTGTCGGTGAAGGCGTACAACGCTTCGGCAACTGCTAAAGAGAAGATCGAGAAGGCGGGCGGATCGGTCGAGGTCATCGGCCGCACCACCGCTCCGGCGCAGGCTCAGTAAGAGAAGAGAAGACCAAGCGTGGCTGGTTTTTCGAGCATCGCGAAGATCCCGGAACTGCGAAAGCGGATCCTCTTCACGCTGTTCATTCTCGCCGTCTATCGCCTGGGCGTGTTCATCACGATCCCGGGCGTCAATCGCGCCGAGATGGAGCACGTGGTCACCAAGGGTGGCTCGGGCTCGTTCCTCGGCATGTTCAACATGTTCTCGGGTGGTGCGCTCGAGCAGTTCTCGATCTTCACGCTCGGCATCATGCCGTACGTGACGGCATCGATCGTGATGCAGTTGCTCACGGTCGTCGTCCCCAAGCTCGACCAGATCAACAAGGAAGGCGAGCAGGGCAGGCGGAAGATCAACCAGTACACCCGCTACGGCACGGTCATGGTCGCGATCGTCCAGGCGTGGTTCGCCGCCAGCTACGTCCAGGGTCTCGGAGGAAGCTCCGGCGCCAACGCGGTCGTCGCGGAAGACATCCAGGGCCTCGCCTTCCACGTCCTCACCGTCATCACGATGACCACCGGCACGGTCGTCATCATGTGGTTCGGCGAGCTGATCACCGAGTCGGGCATCGGCAACGGATCGTCGATGATCATCTTCGCGGGCATCGTCGCCGACATGCCCGACGCCATCACCCAGTTCATCGGCAAAGGTGGCGGTGGTGTGTCTGGCCTCACCGTCGCGTTCGTCGTCATCCTCGTGATCACGACCATCGCAGGTATCTGCTTCTTCGAGCGCAGCCACCGCCGCATCCCGGTCCAGTACACGAAGCGGCAAGTCGGCCGGAAGATGTACTCCGGCGCGCAGAGCTACCTGCCGCTCAAGATCAACGTCTCGGGCGTCATCCCGCCGATCTTCGCGTCGTCGATCCTGATGTTCCCGGCGCAGATCGCCGGCATGTCGAGCTCGGGCTGGATGCAGGAGTTCTCGTCGATCCTTCACCCGGCCGACTGGCGCTACAACGCGATCTTCACGCTCCTCGTCGTGTTCTTCGCCTTCTTCTACACCGCCGTGGTGTTCAACCCGGTCGATGTCGCCGACAACCTGAAGAAGTCGGGTGGCTTCGTGCCGGGCATTCGTCCCGGCAAGAACACGGCGCAGTACATCGAGAAGGTGCTGTCGCGGATCACGTTCGCGGGTGCGCTCTACCTGTCGGTGGTCTGCATGATCCCGGCGCTGATGCAGAAGTACTTCTCGGTTCCGTTCGCGTTCGGCGGCACCGGCTTGCTGATCGTCGTCGGCGTCGCGCTCGATACGGTGCAGCAGATCGAGTCGCACCTCATCACGCGCAACTACGAAGGCTTTGCCGGACCGAAGGGTCCGCGCATTCGCGGTCGCGTCGCCGCACGTCCCCGCTGACAATGGGCGGAGGCGAGCGAAGCCGTCCGGCCGAGTCGAGCGCGACCTAGACCATGTTGCGAGCCGGGTTTTTTCCGACGAGCGTGGTGTTCCGCGGCAGCTTCCGCTACGCGGATGCGACCGAGCTCGAGCGCGCGCTCGACGCGATCCAGGAGTTGCTCGACGGCGAGGACGACGACCTCGCGACCGAGCTCGAGCTGCGAAGGAGAGACTGCGAGCTCCGCGTTCGCGTCGACACCACGTGCGCGCGCGACGAGTACCTCGCCTACGAGACGCTCGTCGAGACGCTCGCGACGTTCGCGATCGACGGTGAGGTGACCGGCGAGATCGACGATACGATCACGACCTACGGCTCTCCCACGGCACCGGCGATCGCGAAGGCCGCCGGCATGATCGCGTGGCTGCCGATGCTCGCCGCCGACGCGTTCGATCTGACGGCGGTGCTCGCATGAGGATCCAGCTCAAGAGCAAGGACGAGATCCGGCAGATGCGCGAGGCCGGGCTGGTCGCCGCCGAGATCCTCGAGGAGGTCTGCCAGGCCGCGAAGCCCGGCGCGTCGACCTGGGATCTCGACCGCATCGCGCGCGCCGGGATCGACAAGCACAAGGTGAAGAGCGCGTTCCTCGGTTACGGCGGCTACGATGTTCCCCCGTACCCGGGCGTGCTCTGCACGTCGCGCAATCACGTCATCGTCCACGGCATCCCGCGCAAGGACGACGTGATCGCCGACGGCGACATCATCGGGATCGACTTCGGCATCTTCAAGCACGGCTTCTGCGCCGACACCGCCCGGACCGTCATGGTGGGCAACGTCTCCGAAAACAACCGGAAGCTGGTCGACACCACCGAGCGCGCCCTGGACGAGGCCATCCTCCTCTGCAAGGTCGGAAGCCGGCTCGGGGATATCGGGTGGGCGGTCCAGAACTACGCGGAATCGCGAGGCTACTCGGTCGTCCGCCAGTTCGTCGGCCACGGCACGGGCAAGCAGATGCACGAGGACCCGCAGGTCCCGAATTTCGGCACGGCCGGCTCGGGAAAGCGACTCAAGGCGGGTCTTGTCATTGCCGTCGAGCCCATGGTAAACGCCGGGTCCCCTGACGTAGAGGTTCTCGACGATAAGTGGACTGCAGTGACCAGAGATCGTTCGATGTCCGCCCATTTCGAGCACACGATCGCTGTCACTGAAGAAGGCCCCTGGGTTCTCACTCGTCCCACTTCATCGCCTGGAAGACCTTAGAGAAAACGTCGATCACCTAAAGAGCGAGTCATGAAAGTTCGAGCATCCGTCAAACCGATTTGCCCCAAGTGCAAGGTCATCAAGCGCAAGGGCGTCGTTCGCATCATCTGCACCAACCCGCGCCACAAGCAGCGGCAAGGTTAAAGGCTAAAGGGAACAACGAGTCATGGCTCGCATTGCAGGCGTCGACCTCCCGCGCAACAAGCGCATCGAGATCGCTCTCACGTACATCTACGGCCTCGGTCGCCACGCGGCGAACGTCGTCCTCAACCACGCCGGAATCTCGCCCGACAAGAAGAGCGATGATCTCGACGAGAACGACGTCCGCAAGATCCGCGACGCGATCGAAGCTAACTACCGCGTCGAAGGCGACCTGCGCCGCGACGTCCAGCTCAACATCAAGCGCCTGATGGACCTCGGCTCGTACCGTGGCACTCGTCATCGCCGGAATCTTCCGGCTCGCGGTCAGCGCACTCACACCAACGCCCGCACCCGCAAGGGTCCTCGCCGCATGGCGGTGAAGAAGATGGGCGCGGTCACGAAGAAGTAGAGCGAGGGAACGAACGCCATGTCGCAAGCCAAAGGCAAAGTGAAGAAGAAGGTCCGGAAGAACATCCAGACCGGCGTCGCGCACATCTCCGCGACGTTCAACAACACGATCGTCTCGATCACCGATGTCTCCGGCAACGTCGTTGCGTGGAGCTCGTCGGGCACGTGCGGCTTCAAGGGCTCGCGCAAGTCGACGCCGTTCGCCGCGCAGCTCGCCGCGGAAGACGCCGCGAAGAAGGCGATGGAGCACGGTGTCCGCAACGTCACCGTCTACGTCAACGGCCCGGGCTCGGGTCGCGAGTCGGCGGTCCGCGCGCTGCGCGCCGCCGGTTTCAAGATCAACCTCATCCGGGACGTGACGCCGGTGCCGCACAACGGCTGCCGCCCTCGCAAGCGTCGTCGCGTCTGATCACCTCGCAGAGATAGAGAGACAAGAAGATGGCCCGTTATACTGGTGCAGTTTGTCGGCTCTGCCGGCGTGAAGACATGAAGCTCTTCCTCAAGGGAGAGCGTTGCTACACGGACAAGTGCGGCTACGAGCGCCGCAGCTATCCGCCTGGCCAGCACGGCCAGAGCCGCAAGAAGAAGCGCTCGGACTACGGCGAGCAGCTCCGCGAGAAGCAGAAGGTCAAGCGCATCTACGGCATCGCCGAGCGCCAGTTCCGCGGCTACTACCACAAGGCACTCCGCACCAAGGGCGTCTCGGGTCACATGCTGATCCAGCTCCTCGAGCGGCGCCTCGACAACGTCGTCTACCGCATGGGCTTCGCCAGCGATCACGCGGAAGCGCGCCAGCTGGTTCGCCACGGCCACTTCCTGATCAACGGCAAGAAGGTCAACATCCCGTCGTACTCGGTTCGCCCGAACGACGTGGTCGCGGTCCGCGAGTCGTCGCAGAAGATGGCGCGCATCAACGAGGCGCTCGCGGCGGTCGATCGCCGTGGCGTGCCGCAGTGGATCGCCCTCGACAAGGACAACTTCAAGGGACAGGTCACGCAGCTGCCGACCCGCGAGGACGTCACGCTGCCGATCCGCGAACAGCTGATCATCGAGCTCTACTCGAAGTAGAAGAGCACCCCGAGGAGCGGGCCTCGAAAACCCGCACAACACACCGGACGTGATGAAAGCGCTCCGGCCAAGGAGAAACGAAGATGGAACCGACCCCCGAACAGACTGCCTTCATGGCGAAGAACTGGCGCGACCTGATCCGGCCGCGCACCCTCGAGATCGAGGAGCGTAGCGAGACCTACGGCAAGTTCTCCTGCGAGCCGCTCGAGCGCGGCTTCGGCACCACGCTCGGCGTGGCGCTCCGCCGGATCCTGCTGTCGTCGCTGCAGGGCGCCGCGATCACGCACATCGCGATCGAAGGCGCGCTCCACGAGTTCACCTCGCTCCCCGGCGTTGTCGAGGATGTCACCGACATCATCCTCAACCTCAAGGAGACGCTGTTCCGCGTCGAGGCCGACAAGACGTACACCATTCGCCTCGACAAGCAGGGCGAGGGCGTCGTCACCGCCGGCGACCTGACGCTGGTCGACGGCGTCACCTGCCTCAACCCGTCGCACCGCATCTGCACGCTGTCGAAGGACGGCAAGGTCGCGATGGAGATCACGATCGCCACCGGTCGCGGCTACGCCCCGGCCGAGCGCCACTCGGCGGACCTGCCGGTCGGCACCATCGCGATCGACGCGCTGTTCTCGCCGATCCGCAAGGTCAACTTCACCGTGACCAACGCGCGCGTCGGCCAGCAGACCGACTACGACAAGCTCACCCTCGAGTGCTGGACCAACGGCGCCGTCCGCCCGGACGACGCGGTTGCCTACGCCGCGAAGATCCTCAAGGAGCAGCTCAACCTCTTCATCAACTTCGAAGAGATGGCCGAGCCCGTCGAGGCGCCGCGCGACGAAGCCGCCGAGAAGCTCAACGAGAACCTGTGGCGCACCGTCGACGAGCTCGAGCTCTCGGTGCGCTCGGCCAACTGCCTCCAGAACGCCAACATCAAGTACATCGGCGAGCTGGTGCAGAAGACCGAGAGCGAGATGCTCAAGACCAAGAACTTCGGTCGCAAGTCGCTCAAAGAGATCAAAGAGCTCCTCGCCGAGATGGGCCTCCAGCTCGGCATGAAGCTCGACAACTGGCCGGGCCCGAACCCGCTCAAGAAGCCGTAAGAAGAGAGTACTGCCATGCGTCACCGCCTATCTGGACGTCAGCTCGGTCGCGATGCCACCGCTCGCGCCGCGCTCTTCAACAACCTCGTCACCTCGCTCATCACGTACGGGCGGATCGAGACCACCCAGGCCAAGGCCAAGGAGCTCGGCCGCTACGCCGAGCCCGTGATCGGCTGGAGCATCTCGGTGCACGACCTCATCGCGAAGGGCGACAAGGCGACCAAGGCCGAGAAGGCCAAGATCGTTCACGCGTATCGCATGGCGAAGCAGACGGTGATGACCAAGGACGCGCTCGACAAGCTCTTCAAGGAAGTCGGGCCGCACTTCGCCAGCCGCAAGGGCGGATACACCCGAGTCCTCAAGACCCGCGTCCGCAAGGGCGACGCCGCTCCGATGGCGTTCGTCGAGCTTGTTGGCTTGAACGGTCAGCCGACCGCGTAACGGCGCGTTGGTAGAGCGTGCGGCGTCACCTCGCGGTGGCGCCGTTTCGCGTTTTCGGTGGCGTCCGGGGCAGCCGAAGCCGATCCGTAGCCGCAGCCGCAGTCGCTACCGCTACCGTTACCGCAGCCGCAGCCGCAGTCGCTACCGTTACCGCAGCCGCTGCCGCTACCGCAGCCGCAGCCGCTGCCGCTACCGCTACCGCTACCGCTGCCGCTGCCGCTGCCGCGGGGCCC
>JAEYYY010000276.1 GCA_023430775.1 Pseudomonadota bacterium | reverse complement strand
AGCTCACGCACATCTCGAAGCCGAAATCGAGGACGCGGCCGGTATCGTTGTTCCACTCGCAGTGGACCTTGATCTGGTCGCCCTGATCGATGACCAGCGGGGTCGCCGGATCGATCCGCATCTCGGGCGGGTGGAACGCGAACGACTCGTCCCACACCGTGTCGAACAGCCGGTTGGTGGTGCCACCCTGGATGAGATCGACGGTGATCTTGGTGCCCCACTGGTGCATGTGCGGGATCACGAACCACAGCTTGTACCGGCGGTCGACGTTGCACGTGGTCTCGAACGTGCTGACGCCCTCGGGGACGTGGATGCCGGTGTCGAGGAACGCGAGCGAGCTCGACGGGATGTGCACGCCACCGGGCTCGGCGAAGTTGACGTTGATCGCCGTCTGGCCGCGCAGCACCTCGTCGGAGGTGTTGAGGTAGTGCGAGTTGACCACCAGCTGCGCGCCCGCCGGTGCGCGATACACCAGATCGCCGGGCGCCGAGTTGAGCTCGCCCTCCGCACCGTTGCCGGTGAGGAAGCGGAACGTCGCCATGTCGGTGTCGCTGCACCTGCGCTGCGTGCCGGGTGGCTGGGTCAGCGTCGTGTAATAGAGGACGGCGTGATGGCCGGGCGGCTCGGTCTGGAAGCCCGACGTCGACTTGATGTCGGTCTCCGCGGTGAGGAACTGATCGCTCCACAGGCAGTACTCGTTGTCGGTGCCCGGCTGGATGTCCTCGACGATCGGCGAGATGATCTGCAGACCGTTGTCGGGCGGCGGAGGAACTTCGAAGCCGTCGACGAGCTCGGGACCGGGCGGCGTCTCCGTCGCTCCACATCCGATCAACATCACGACGCCAGCAGCAAGTCGCTTCACGTTCGCGCTCCTTGTTAGTTCCCCAGGCAGACCGACGGCGTGCAGCCGCACTGGCCGCCGCCGTTACACGTGCATTCGGTATCGCTGCCGCACTGATCGGTCGATCCCTCGTCGCACAGCTTCGTGCAGAAGTGCGTGTCGGGATCGCCGAACGACGAGCAGAACGGCAGGTTGACCTCGACGCAGTCGGCCTGCGAGTCGCAGAACTTGCCGATGCCGAGCTCGTTGCCCTCGTCGCCGGGAAAGCCGCAGTCGGACTCGAACGGCTCGGTATCGGGCAGCGGACCATCCGGGGTTCCCGGGTCGCTACCGCCGCCGCACGAGATCACAAACACGATGCTGATCGCAATTCGGTTCATCATGATCAGCCGGCGCCCTCCCCGGCGCGGCAACAATTCCCGCGTTGACCGATCGAGTCAACAACGGAGAACCTCGCAAAAACGAAATCTTCGTCGGGTTGGCAGGGTTCGTGCGCCGCGGTGCGCGAATTGCGTCAACAGACGTTCCTTTGGCGTCAGCGAATGCGCAGCGATGGCGCAACGCGGCGGAGAATCACGGTTCTCGGGGGATGTAACCGCCTCGACCGATCCGTGCACGGTCGTCATGTCATGTTGAGGAGTCCCATGCGAGCAGCTGCGTTGTTCCTGTCCCTCGGTCTGGTGTCTTGTGCCGGTCGCGCGAAGCAGTCGGTCAACCTCTACGAGTCCGGCGATTACGCCGGTGCCGCGCGCAGTGCCGATCAAGGCCTCCAGTCGCATCCGGGCGATCACGGCCTGTGGCAGATGCGCGTGCGGGCCGCGCTCGCCCTCGGCGATGCCGATGGGGTCGCGCGGTCGTACGCGAGCTACGTCGGCCATCGCGACGGCGACGATGCCGAGCTGCTTCAGGATCTCGCGGTCGCCACGCTCGGCCAGGCGCTGTCGTCGCCGTCGGTGCGCCTCAAGGTCGCCGCGATCGAGGCGGTCGCCTCGGCGGAGATCCAGTCGCTCGCGGATCAGGTGGCGGAGCGGCTCGGCGACGACGACGATCGCGTCGCGGCGGCGGCGGCGGTCGCCGTGCTGCGCGGCTATCCGCAGGCACCGCAGGTCGCGTCCGAGATGCTGCGCAGTCACGATCCGGAGGCGCGGCGGCTCGCCGTCGAGGGCGTCGGCAAGAAGGTCGGCGCGCTCGCGGTGATCGATCTCCAGAAGCTCGCCGGCAGCGATCCAGATCCGCGCGTTCGCCGCGCCGCGATCCGCTGGCTCGGCCAGATCAAGGCGAAGGAGGCCGGCGACGTCCTCGAGCGCCAGCTGCGGCACACCGATGAAGGCGTGCGGGCGGCGGCGGTCCTCGCGATCGCGCGCATCGGCCAGGGCGATCTGAACGCGATCGCGACCCGCGCGCTCGCCGACAAGGCGCTCGCGGTCCGGCTCGCCGGCATCGAGCTGCTGCTCGCGAACAAGAGCACCGCCCGGCTGATCCAGCTCGCCGACGATCCCGATCCGATCGTCGCCGCCGAGGCCGCGATCGCCGCGCGCCGTCCCGACCTCGCGACCAAGGCGCTCGATCGCGCGGTCGGTGCCGAGGGCTGGACGATCCGTGCCGGCGCCGCCGTGATGGCTGCGCGCGCGGCCGGCAAGGAGAACGGCGTCGCGATCGCGAAGAAGCTGCTCGGCGATCCGGAACCGAAGGTGCGGCTCGCGGCCGCGCGCGTGCTCGCTCACGCGGGAGATCGCGCCTCCGCGATCGAGGTCTTCGCCGCGGCGCTGACCGGTGACTCGGCGCTCGGCGCGGCCACCGATCTCGCGCAGCTCGGCGACGAGCGCGGCATCAAGGTGCTCGACGCGATGGTGCGCGATGCCAGGTCGACGCCCGACCAACGCGCGGCGGCCGCCTCGGCGCACCGCTCGGCGCGCAAGGTGACGCCCGGCCTCGTCGCGGCGCTCGCCGACAGCAACGGCGTGGTCCGCGTCGAAGCTGCGACCGCGCTGGTGATGCTCGCGAAGCCGGAGCGCTGAACGAGAAGTCGCCGGAAGGTTCTTCGCACCGGCTCGCGATGGCCGCGCGTTGGTTCGTTGGTTAGAGTCCAGCGATGGTGGTTCGGCCGAGTGTGGCGGCACTGATCGCGGGCGCCCTGGCCTTCGTGTGCGTGGCGGTGCTGTTCTGCGTGCGCACCGTTCCGGATCGCGTGGTCACGCTGATGGGTGGTCCGGAGGGTGGCGTCGATCGGTGGGGCGGCCTGCGGGTCGAGTACATCCCGCCGCCCGGTGCCGAGGCCGAGATCGCGGAGTACCTCGAAGCCGCCGCCGGCGCGGAGCGCGATGGCAACGTGCTGCGCCTCGAGTTTCCCGGCGTCGCGCAGGACACCGTCGCCACGCTGATCGACGTGCTGGTCGCCGGTGGCCTCGCCATGAAGGAAGAGCTCGAGGAGGACTGGGCGCTGGCGATCTCCCTCCAGAACCCACTCGTCGTCGATCGCAGTGACGATCGCGACGGCACCCGAGACGACTCCGATCCGCGGGTGTCGCTGAGACACGACTACTGGCAGGCCGAGTACGACGGCAACGTTCACCGCGTGTTCTATCTGGAGGGCCCATCGCGCGAGGCGATCGAGGCCGCGATCGACAACGCGCGTGCGCGCGGCTGGAGCTTGCCACCCGGTCGCGAGATCGCGTTCGAGGAGATCGAGGCCCACTTACCGGACCAGCCGTCGCGATACCGGACCTACGTGCTGTCGACCGAGGTGTTGATCGACGGCACCATGATCGACCATGCCACGGGCTCGTTCGAGCCCACCACCAATCGCGCGATCGTGTTGCTCGACTTCACCGCGGAGGCCGGCGACCGCTTCTGCGACATCACGCGCCGGATCGCCGGCAAGAAGCTGGCGGTGATGCTCGGCGGTCGCGTGCGCAGCGCGCCGGTGATCAACAGCGCGATCTGCGGAGGCAGGGCGTCGATCACGATGGGCGGCTCGGATCCCGATCGCCAGCTCCGCGAGCGCGACATGCTCGTCGAGGTCCTCGACCACGGCGCGCTGCCACCGGGTGGGACGATCCGCAGCAAGCAGTGGTCGCCTCCCGCCGACACCTCGGTGGCGGAGCTGCTCGGGCGCCTGGTCCTCGGCCTGCTGGCCGGCCTCGCGCTCGCGCTCGTCACCTTCGCGATCGTCCGGTTCGCGAAGCCGAGCGTCGGCTCGCGCACGCACGACTTCAAGGGTGCGTTTCCGTGGAAGCGCGTCGCGATCACTGCAATCGGGCCGATCGCACTGATCGTCGGCTCCCGTCTCACGCTACCGGGGCTCAACGAGGCGGAGCTGGAGCTGATGACGCAGGGCGCGCACATGGAGGAGATGAGCGTGATCGCGCTCGGGCTCGCGCCGATCATGCTCGCGTACTTCCTGGTCGAGGTCGTCGCGCTGATCGTCCCGCAGCTGCGCTGGCGCCGCCACGATCCGCAAGGTCGGATCGCGCTGGGTCGTGCGACCGCGATCCTCGCGCTCGTGCTCGCGCTCGGCCACGGCTGGTTGATCGCGCGTTACTTCGAGGGTTCGCGGATGTTCGACGGCTACGACACGATCATCGCCACGCCGGGTCTGCGTTTCCAGTCGATGGTGATGCTGTCGGTCGCCGCCGGTTCGCTGATGCTCGCCGTGATCGCCGGTCTGATCAGCGAGCACGGGCTGGGCAACGGCTACGGCGTGCTGCTCGCGACCGGCATCGTCTTCGATCTGCTGCCGAACACCCGCTTCGTGAATCCGCTCGGCGCCGAGATGGCGCTCGGCGTGGTCACGTTCGGCGCCCTGGTCACCGCCTCGGTGTTCATGCTGCGCTGGCGCATCCGCGAGGGCAACCAGCCCGCGCTGCGCCTTCCCACGTCGGGCGTGTCACCGCTCGCCGATACCGCCGCGTTCATCGCGATGGTGTTCATGCTGACCGGCATGGCATCGAACGACACCATGTTCGACGTGCTGATCTGGTCGTACACGCTGGCGGGCTGGAAGGTCCGGCTCGCGCTGATCGCGATCGGCGTGCCGCTGTGGGCGTGGTTGTTTGCACGTCCCTCCGTAATCGCGCGGGTCGCGATGCAAGGCGGGCTCGAGCACCCGACGACGGCGACCTGGACGCGCGCGATGGCGGCGTCCGCCCTGCTCCTGCTCGGCGCGGGCGTGTTCACGATGATCGCGCCGCTCGACGGTTCGCTCGTCGCGTTGATCAATCCGGTCAGTGCGCTGCTGGTCGGCGCGGTGGCGCTCGACGTGATCGCGGATGCACGCGCGCGCCGCGCGAACCTGACGCTCGCGGGCATCGTTCACCAGCCGCAGTACCTCGGCGCGATCGAGCACGCGCTCGCCGAGGCCTCGATCCCGTACCACTGCCACGCGAGCCACCTGCGCACGCTGTTCGCGTTCTTCGCGCCGTGGGCGCCGATCCACATCCTCGTCACCGAGGACCACGCGATCGAGGCGCGGCTCGTGATCGACAACGTGCTGCGGGCGTCCCGGGTCGCCGTTCCCGAGGCGCGCGTTACTGGTTGAGCTGCTGGGGACCGTACGTCACGTAGGTGTCGGCCATCGACTTGAACTGCGCGGCGATGTACGCGGTCGATCGCGAGATCTTGGAGATCCGGACCTCGTCGATGCCGCCGTCGAAGTCGCCCGCGAGATCGTGCCGCGAACCGATCTTGGTGGTCAGCGTCGGTGGATCCGGCGTCGCGCTCGTCGGGTTGCTGTCGACCTGGCCGCCGTTGACGAACGCCCGGATCGTCGCGCCGTCGTAGCGACCGACGACGTAGCTCCAGTCCTGCGCCGCCACCGAGAACTCGGCGAAGCTCGTGAGCTGGTTGTTGTCGTGATTGAACAGCACGGTCTCGCAGAACGTCGCGCTGCCGCAGCTATAGAGCAGCATGTAGTTCGGATGACCGCTGACCGGTGATGCGGCAGTGCCGACGGTCGCCGCGCCCCCGGGATTGATCCACGCCTCGACGGTGAACCGGCTCGTGAACGTCATCAGGCCGGTGTCGACGTGGTCGTCCGAGCCGTTGCCGGCGAAGTCCATCGCCGGTCCGAGCTTGCCCTCGATCGGCGTACCGCCGTTGTTGGTCGAGGTCGAGGTCGCCGTCGAGTCGTGCGCATCGGCGAGGTGCCAGACCCCGAGATAGTCGGCGTCCCACACACCCGGCGCGTTCTGCGCATCGGCAGCATCGGGGTTGCCGTAGTACATGACGATGTCGGTGTTCGCGTTGTCGGCGATCGCCGGCACGCGCACCCACACGGTCGAGGTCCCCGCCGGGTTCCAGCGCTCGATCTCGTAGGGCAGCGGCGTGCCCTGCGCGTCCTCGAACCGCAGATCGGCGCCGTCGGCCTTCGCGGCCGCGTAGTCGATCCGCGAGCTGTTCAGCGAGACGTGGAGCGGAAAGCCCTCGAGCGCAGCGATGCCCTGGTTGCCGATCGTCAGCGTGCGCTTGAACATCCAGTCCGGCGTCACCGGCGGCGTGTCCGTCGGAGCGTCGGTGGTCACCGTCGAGTCGTTCGGCGAACCGTCGCCGGGCACCGTGCCGGGGCTCGGCGAGTAACTGCAGCCCGCAACGACGACCAGCGCGAGACGGTTCACAGCTCCACTGTACAGGGGTCACGAGGTCTCGTGCTGGGCCCCGATCTGGGAGTCGAATCCCTAGCGAATGACGGGTTGTTACCCGCGTGTCATCCGGTTCGTGAGGCTTACAACGGGGCACGTGCCTTGCTGATTCCGCGACCATGCGCTTCGTCCTCGCGTCTCTGTTGTTCGCGGCTTGCTCCGTCGGTCCCTCCGATACCTCGGGCGATGACATGCAGGATCCGGATCCGGATCCGGATCCCGATGGCCCGGTGGAGGAGGTGACCTGCCCGCTCGCCGACTCGATCGCGGACACCGGCGATCTGTCCGCGCTCGAGGCGCGGCAATGCAACGTGCCCAACTCGGGTGGCGCGCTGAAGTTCTACCGGCTGTCGGCGACGCTGCCGAGCGGTGCGACCGAGATCGTCCAGCTCGAGCTCTACGACGGTCGAGGCCCGTTCGCGGGCGCGGTCGCCCCCGGCACCTACGAGATCACCGGCGACGACGCGTCGTATGCGACCTGCGGCGTCTGCGTGCGCGCGATCGGCGGCAAGGGCACGGCCGACGAGAAGACCTACTTCGCCACCAGCGGCACCGTGGTCGTGACGTCGGTCGGCAGCGGCGGCGGCACGGCCTCGGCGACGATCACGAACGCGGGCTTCGTCGAGGTCGACCCGGCGACCAACCAGCCGATCGCGAGCGGCTGCTCGTCGAGCCTCACGCGCTCGAAGATCGACGGCACCGTGATCGTCAGCGGCGGCGGTGGTGGCGGTGGCGGCGGTGGCGGCGGCGCGTGTCCGACCGGCATCGGTGACTGACCTCTTCCATCACGAAAGGCTTCATGCGCTTCATCCAGCTGCTCGCCCTCACGCTCGCCGCCTGCACCGGTGGCGAGGGTCCCGATCCGACGCCCGCGGACGCCCAGCAGATCCAGGGTCCGGCCTGCACCAACGCCGACTTCGATCCGTGCACCGACAACAGCGAGTGCGACTCCGGCAACTGTCACTTCTTCAATCAATCGGCGTTCACGGTCTGCGTGCCGGCGTGCACGCCGAACGACGACTCGACGTGCCCGATCGACAGCACCGGCAATCACGCGCAGTGCAACAAGATGGGCATCTGCAAGCCGGCGGCACCGAACGCCTGCTCGCGCTGACTCACTCGCCCTTCTTGCGCTCCCAGCCGAGCTCTTTATAGAGCACCTCGCGCCCCTGCTTGCTGCGCTCCTTGATCCGGTCAGCCTCGGCCTGCGTCACCGTCTGATCCTTGCAGGCCTCGTCGGCGAGCTTGTCGATCTCGCCCTCGAGCGTCGCGAGACGCTTGCGCGCGACCTTTCGCTTGTCCTCGGGGAGCCGGTGCTCCTTCATCCGCTCCTCCAGGCGCTGGCGATAGCGCTCCGCCTTCTGCGCGATGCGGCTCTTGTACGCCGCCGCCGTCATCGGAAACCTGTCGTGAGCCAACGCCACGCCCGACAGCAACACCAGGACCACGACGGCGCGGAGCATGGCGTGATCGTGGCCGGTGCCGTCCGCGATCGCAACTGACCGGTGCTGACGTACGCTTCACCAGTGGAACGGCCCTGGATCACGCGGACCGTCGTCGGCATCGTCCTCGCGACGCTGTTCTCCGACCTCGGGCACGAGATGGTGACCGCCGTGCTGCCGCTCTATCTCGGGAGCATCGGACTCGGCGTTGCCGCGCTCGGCACGATGGAAGGCGCTGCCGACCTGGCGTTCTCGCTCAGCAAGCTCGCCGGTGGCGCGGTCGGTCATCGCGTGAAGAAGAAGCGGCCGTGGGCTACCGCCGGCTACTTCGTGACGATGGCGGGCACCGGCGCGATCGCGCTGGTCAAGGGCTTCGGCGCGGTCGCCGCGTGCCGGACGATCGCGTGGTTCGGCCGCGGCTTTCGCTCGCCGATGCGCGACTTCCTGCTCGCCGATGAAGTCGGCCAGACGCACTTCGGGCGCGCCTACGGCTTCGAGCGCAGCGCCGACATGATCGGTGCGGTGCTCGGGCCGCTGACGGCGGCGACGCTGGTCTGGCTCGGCCTCGGCTTCGAGGAGGTCATTTTATGGAGCCTGATCCCGTCCGGAATCGCGGTGCTGAGCTTTGGCCTGATGACGCGCGACAAGCCCGATGCCGAGGTCCCGGCCATCGCGAAGACCGAGCGCAAGCCGTTGCCGCGCGTGTTCTGGATGTTCGTCGCCGGTGTGCTGCTGTTCGGGCTCGGCGATTTTTCGCGCACGTTCTTGATCGTGATCGCCGCGGGCGCACTCGGCGCCGCGCCGGGTGAGATGATCAGCGGCGACATCCTGAGCGTCGCGGTGCTGCTCTACGCCGCCCACAACCTGGTCTCCGCATTCGCCGCCTACCCCGCCGGCAAGCTCGGCGATGCGAAGAGCAAGAGCAAGCTGCTGGTCGCGGGCTACGCGCTCGGCGTGATCACCAACGCGATGCTGGCGTTCGCGGCCGGTAACCTCACGTTGATCGTCGTCGCGATCGCGCTGTCGGGCATCTACATCGCGATCGAGGAGACGCTCGAGAAGGCCGTCGTCGCCTCGGTCCTGCCGCGCGACCAGCGCAGCCTCGGCCTCGGCATCCTGGCCAGTGCGAACGCGCTCGGCGACTTCGGGTCGAGCGTGTTCGTCGGCGTCATGCTCGCCACCGGGCACACCCAGCTCGCATTCCTGCTACCAGCCTGCGTCGGCGCGCTTGGCGTCGCCTGGATGTGGCGGCTCGCGCGCCGCGAAATCGCGTAGTTGGGCGACCTCAAAAAAAGGACCGGGCAGATCTCCATCCGTGTCGGCGATCCGGGAGATCGCGCTGGAGGGGGGCAAGGAGGAAACAGTCATGTCGAAGCTCTCTCTTGCAACCCTGTGTGTTCTCGCTCTCGCCGGTGTCGCCAGCGCCGATCCGGCCCCGACGCCGCCGCCGGATGACGGCACGGTCGAGCACTTCGAGTATCGCTGGAAGACCACGATCAGCGAGCGCGTCACCACCACGGTGTCACCCACCAGGGCGGTCGTCGAACGCTCGTGGTCGGAGACGTCCGACGAGGAGTGGTCCCACTCGCACTACGTCGGTGCGACGTGGATGACCGACGATGGCGTTCGCTCGGATGCGGTCGGAGGCCAGACGTCGACCGTGCGGAAGCGCAAGCCCCGGTGGGTGCCGAGGCCGATCGCGACTCAGCGATCGCCGACGATCGGGTCCCAGTCGCCGTGCTCGTCGAGTCGAACGCGCTGTTGCGCCGAGTAGGTGACGCGGATCGTGGCGGGATCGGTGGCGCGCTCGCGCGGGTTCGCCCACAGCGCGCGTCGCAGTACGATCATGGCGAGCGCGATCGGTAGCCCGCGAAACCGGGCTTCCGGTCGGGTCTCGACCAGATCCGAAGCCGTCATCATCAGCTCCAAGACCGGCCCCACGCCCTGGCACTCGACGACCGCCCCGAGGTCGCCGCTGATCACGCGCGCCGTCCGGCATGCGAAGCGTTGCCATTCGGGGTGGGCGTCGAGGGCCAGCTTGTACTCGTCCCAGCCGCGACCGCTGATCACGCGGAGCGGCATCCGCAGCACTGCCTCGATCGCCGCGCGATCGAACAGGTCGAGCTCGAGCGCGTGACGGTAGCAGCGGATCGCTGCGCGCCACAACTGGACCTCGACCGCGCTCCGACCGGCCTCGAGGAAGCATGCGCGCGCTGTGTCGAACGCGCCGCTTCGCGCGGCTCGCTCGCCATCGGAGAACAGGACGCGGACGTCGACGTTCAGGGCGACGTCCTCGCGAGCATGATCTGTGGTCTCACGCGACGCGGCCGGCGGCGGATCGTTCGCCGTAACATCGCCGTTACCGTGGTGACAACGCGCTGTAGTGACGCCCACTGGGAGCAACGATCCCAAGTCGATGATTCTGCTCCCATCGGTCCGTCGACCCGAACACTCGATCGCTGGTGCGGGTAACTCATCTGTAACGCCGCCGGAAGTCCGGTTACGCGGCTGTAACGCAGAAGACTACGCGGCTGTCACATCGTGGCCTCTGGATGATCGGGCATCAGCCTTGCTGAGCCTGACTCGGAGGGTCGAATGCGTTTGTTAGTTCCTCTTGTTCTCGCGAACGCGCTTCTCCCGCGATCAGCCAGTGCGGCCGATTGCGCGACAACGCTCACCAACCCCGTCTACCTCCAGGTCGGCGACACGCAGGTCAACCTGCTCCGCCGGCTCGGCCGAGCGCTCGCGGACAACGCACCGAATCCGATGACGCTGGTGTTCGTCACCAACGGCTCCTGCGACAACATCAACGCGATCTACACGGACGTGAAGGTCAACGGGAACATGCAGTACATCCCGTCGACCCTGGAAGACCCGGCGTGGGATCCGACCAACGCGAGTACGTCGCCGACCAAGATCTGCCAGGTCACCGACCAATCGCTCGACGTCGCCAACTCCGCACTGTTCATCTCGTCGTGTCCGCACGGTCAGCCCCCGGCGGGTCAGAAGTCGACAATCGGTCCCGTCCAGGCGTACGTGCTCGCGGTTCCCGAGGCATCGACGCAGACCGCGATCACCTTCGAGGAAGCGTTCTTCGTGTTCGGCTTCGGCAGCGAAGGAATGATCACGCCGTGGGACGATCAGGCACAGCACTTCATCCGGCCGCAGACGAAGAGCACGCTGCTGACGTGGGCACTCAATCTCGCGATCCCGTCGAACAAGTTCAAGAACATGCCGGCGTGTACCGGCTCCGGGACAGGTACAGCGACCCCGCCGTGCTTCGAGGGCTCGGGCGGTGTGGTCAGCGCGCTCAAGAATTCGCCGACGCCCGAGAAGGCAGTCGGTCTCCTCGGCGTCGAGGTCTACGATAACGAGCGCGCGGCGCTGAACATCCTCGCCTACAAGTCGAGGGGGCAATACTTCGCGTACTACCCGGACTCGACGTCGACGTCGCGCGACAAGAAGAACGTGCGCGACGGTCACTACACGGTGTGGTCGCCGACCGAGTGGATCCAGAAGGTCAACGGCACCACCCCGGTCAACGCGAACGCTGACTACCTGATCAAGCTGATCGCGAGCAAGCAGGTCACGCCGGCGCCGAACTTCGATCCGGTACCGCTGATCGTCGGCGTCGGCCTGGTGCCCGACTGCGCGATGCGCGTGAAGCGCGACTTCGACGGCGGTGACCTCTCGCTCTACACCCCCGAGACCAGCTGCACCTGCCAGTTCGAGGCGCTCACGGATGCGTCGAGTTGCGAGAGCTGTGCGAACGGCGAGACCTGCACCACCGGCGTGTGCCGCGCCGGCTTCTGCGAGGCGTTCTGATGCGGATCGTCATCTTCGTTATCGCGCTCGCGGCCGCCTGCGGCGGCAAGTCCAACGTCGTGCCAGATGCGGGACCTCCCGCGGACTCCACCACGCAGCCCGATGCCGCGTGCTTCACCAACCCCACCACCCACAAGGAGATCATCAACGCGTGCACCGACGCGCAAAAAATCGAGCGCGACGTCACCCCGCCGCTGCTCAATCCCGACGGGTCGTTGCCGCAGTTGCCTTGATCTGCGGGCTCGCCGCCACGGCATCGGCGGACGAGCCGATCAAGCCGGCGATCACGCGTCGAGGCTGGCAGGTCGACTTCACGGGATACGTGCAGGTCGACTCGATCGCGTGGAGCGAAGATTCGCTCGACGAGGTCGCGCCCGACGGCGAGCCCCTCAATCAGGAGCGGTTCCTGATCCGGCGAGGTCGCCTGCATACCGATTTCCGTCGCGACTCGTACTTCGGCTCGTTCGAGCTCGACGGCAACACGATCGCGGAGGCGAACGCGCGCTTGCTCGGCGCGTCGGCGGGTTGGCTGTTCACACCTGACAAGACGAAACCGCCGCTCGTCGTGGTGAGCGCGGGGTTGATGAAGATCCCGTTCGGTGCCGATGTGCCTGCATCGGAGCGCGACAAGGCGTTTCTCGAGCAGCCGGCGATCTCTCGTGCGTTGTTTCCCGGCAACTACGACGCCGGCGTGATGGCCTCGGGCGCCTACGGCGCGGCGCGATGGGCGGTCGCCGCGATGAACGGCGCGCCCGTTCTCGATGTCCAGTGGCGCGGCGTCGATCCGGTGGCGAGCTTCGAGCTGGTCGGCCGCGTCGGCCTCGCGCTCGACGGCCCGTACCGGTCGCGCTTCGAGGGCGGGGTGTCGGCGGTCAGCGGCAAGGGTTTGCATCCCGGCGCCGCACCGACGAAGGACGACATCCAGTGGGTCGACCGCAACGAGGATGGTTTCGTCCAGCTCGGCGAGCTCTCCGTGGTGCCTGGCTCGACGGGAGAACCGTCGCAGTCGTACACGCGCGACGCGCTCGGCCTCGATGCCCAGGTGCACTGGTGCCTGTGCAAGCTCGGCACCGGCACCGCGTTCTTCGAGCTCGCGGTCGCGCGCAATCTCGATCGCGGTCTGGTGTTCGCCGATCCGATCGCGCAGAGCAGGAGTCTGCGCGAGCTCGGCTTCGCGGTCGGTGTAGTGCAGAACATCGGCGACCACGCGCAGGTCGGCGTGCGCTACGACCGCTACAACGGCGACCGCGACGGGTTGGAACAGGAGGGCGTAGACGTGATCAACGCCGACCCGACGTTCTCGACGCTGTCGCTGATGGCCGCCGGCCACCACAAGGATGCCCGCGTGCTCGTGCAGTACGATCGCGAGCGGAATCCGTTCGGCCGTGACGACACAGGAGCGCCGGTCACCCGCTCGGCGGACCGCGTGACGCTGCGCGCGCAGGTGGGGTTCTGATGGGCCGCGCGGTCCTCCTCGTCGCGCTCGCCGCGTGCCACGACGATGCGAGCCCGGAGCAACCGCTCGGCGAGCTGCTTCAGGTATCCGGCGATGCGCAGTTCCGACCCGGCCCGTTTCCCGCCGACGAAGGCGGCCCCGATGCGATCGACCTCTCGACGGTGGCGATCGACGTGTTCGTCGGCCGCTTGCGCACGACGTTCGACGGCACGCTCGAGAGCAGTGCGCGCGCGTTCGTCGTCGGTGTCGCGGAACGCGAGGACGTGATCTCCGAAGGCACGTGGCTGATGCCGGCCGGGGTGCCCGACTTCGACAGCCCCGACAATCCCGCGGGCAAGGGCACGATCGGAGTACGTCCCGAGTTTCCCCTCGGGCCATTTCACCTCGTGATCGCCGCGACGGACGAGAACGGCAAGTTCGGTGCCCCTGCGATGACCGAGCTGGTCGCGGTATCCGAGGAGGTGCCCACCGGCGAGCTGGTGATCGAGCTGGGCTGGGAAAGCAATGCGGATCTCGATCTGCACGTCGTCGAGCCGGGCCCGTTCGGCGGCGAGGTGTTCGCAGGTGATCCGAACAGCTTCGAGCAGGTGCCCGGCGAGCCGGTTCCTCCGGACGAGGCCGACAAGCACGGCATCCTCGATCACGACGGCAATGCCGAGTGCCGGCGCATGCCGCACCCGAACGAGCACGTGATCTGGACGATGCCGCCGCCCGCCGGCGAGTACATCGTGCGCGTCGACACGCCATCGTTGTGCGGTGACGGCAGCGCGGCGTGGTACGTCGCGGCGTATCGCACGATCAACGGCGTCACCGAGCTGATCGGCTCGGCGCGCGGCACCTCGACGCCAGATCACGTGCTGTTGCCGCGCGGTCGGGGGGCCGGCATCACCGCGCTGCGGTTCTCGCTGTGAAAATCGTCGTCGTCGTCGCGATCGTGTGCGGCGCGACGGTTGCGCTCGCCGAGCCGGTGCGCGGCAAGCTGGTCGATGCGAAGACGAAGGCGCCGGTCGGTGGCGCGACGCTGACCGCGGGCAACGAGTTTGCCGCGAGCGACGACGACGGCACGTTCCTGATCGAGCTCCCGCCCGGTGCGATCACGCTCGTCATCGATGCGCCGTGGCTGGTCACCAAGCGCGTCCCGATCGTGGTGAAGCCGGGGCTCGATCTCGTGATCGAGGTCGAGGAGGCCGGCGAGATCAAGGGCGAGACCGTGATCGTCGAGGGCATCGCACCGACCGCGCCGGGCGAGACCCGGGTCGACGCGAAGACCGCGCGCATCGTGCCCGGCGGTGGTGATGCAGCGAAGGTGGTGCAGTCGTTGCCGGCGGGGGCGCGGCCGCCGACCGGCAGCTCGGAGATCGTGGTTTGGGGTGCCGCACCGCGCGACACCCGGGTGTTCGTCGATGGCGTGCCCGTGTCGGCGCTCTATCACGTCGGTGGCTATCGCTCGATCGTCGGCAACGATCTGATCGGCGACATCCGGCTGGTCCCCGCGGCATTCGGTCCAGATCGCGGGCGCGCGATCGGCGGCGTGATCGACATCGGGCTCGCCGATCCGGGCAAGGTGCCCACGCTGCGTCTCCAGGCCGATCCACTCGATCTCGGTGCCGCGGGCAAGACCACGCTCGGCAAGGCGACGCTCGCGATCGCGGCGCGCCGGAGCTGGCTCGATCGCGCTGTCGATCTGATCGCGGATCCGCGGGAGCTCGCGCCGAACGCGCCGTTGCCGGGGTGGAACGATGCGCAGCTCGCGGCGAAGCTGCTGCCGGGTAAAAACGTCACGGTCACCGGCTGGATCCTGACGTCGGGCGACACGCTCGAGCGCACGCTCGCGTCGGACGATCCGGCGACCGAGACGTCGCAGACGATCGACGCGCGCATGCAGCGCGCTCAAATCACCGTGCGACGCGATCGCGAGGACGGCTTCGACAGCGCGACGATCTGGGGCGGCTACGACACCACCGACGACGATCTGCGCGTCGGGCTGATCCCCGCGAGCTTGCACCAGCGACAGTTCCTCGGCGGCGCGCGCGCGATCCAGCAGTCGCGACTATCCGAGCGCGTCTCGCTGACCGCCGGTCTCGATCTCGACGCCGAGCAAGCGAAGTACGAGCGCCGCGGCTCGCTCTCGATCCCGGCGCGCGAGGGCGACCTCCACATCTTCGGGCAGCCGCCCGGAGACGACGTCAACGCGGATCGCTGGTTCGCGACGACGATCGACCTCGCCGGCTACGCCGCCGTCGATCTGAACATCGGCCGCGTCACCGCCACGGTCGGCGCGCGCGCGGATGGCTGGCTGCTCGGCGCATCGCGACTGACCCCGAAGGTCGGCACCACGCCCTCGATCGGGAGCCAGGAGATGCGGTTCACGCTCGACCCGCGCGCGGCGGTGACCATCCGTCTCGGCGACGAGCTCCAGGTTCGCGCCGATGCCGGTCGCTACCACCAGGCGCGCGCCGGCAGCGATGCGTCGGCCGTGTTCGGCACGCCGGATCTCGCACTCGAACAGGCGCTGCACGCGACGCTCGGTGGCCAGCTCAAGCCCGAAAAGCGACCGTTCGCGATCGAGCTCGTCGGCTTCGTCCGTCGCCTCGATCGCCTGGTCTCGCGCGACCTCGCCGTCACGCCGCTGTTCGCGCGCGCGCTGACCCAGGATGGCACCGGTGACGTGATCGGCGTCCAGCTCACCGGTCGGGTCGTCGGCTACAAGGGCTTGACCGGTTGGCTGTCCTACATGCTCTCGAAGTCGACCCGCCGGGATGCGCCGATGGTCACCGAGCGTCTGTTCGATCACGATCAGACCCACGGTCTGGTCGCGGTCGCCGGCTACGAGTATGGCTCGTGGTCGTTCGGTGGTCGCGTACGCCTCTCCACTGGCGAGCCACGCACCGCCGTCCTCGGCAGCTTCTTCGACAGTCGCTCCGGTCGGTTCCAGCCGATCCGCGGCGAGCACAACGGCGTGCGCTTGCCGGCGTACTTCGCCGCCGATCTTCGTGGCGAGCGCCGCTTCGAGCTGCAGCGTGTCCGCGCCGCGCTCTACCTCGAGGTCCAGAACCTGACGTCGCGGTCGAACGCGGAAGAGATCATCTACAGCGCCGACTTCTCGCAGCAGGGCTTCCTCACCGGCCTGCCGCTGCTCGCGATCGCAGGCGGGAGGGTCGAGCTATGAAGTACACCCTCCTCTTCTTCACCCTCACGGCCTGCGACGATCCACTCGATCAGCGGCTCGCCATCATCGACGAGCCGCGTGTCCTCGCGGTGATCGCGGAGCCTGCGGAGGCGAAGCCGAAGACGATGGTCAGCTACTCGATCGTCACGGCCTCGCCCGCCGGCCCCCTCGCCTCGGTACCGGCGTGGGCGTACTGCACGTCGCCGAAGCCACCGACCGAGGACAACGCGGTGCCGGTGCCGTGCGTCGCCGGCGAGGCGCTGATCGATCTCGGCGTCGGTCCGACGGCGATGGGGGAGCTGCCCGCCGACGGCTGCTTGAACTACGGGCCCGACACGCCGCCCGGCGGGTTTCGGCCGCGCGATGCCGACTCGACGGGCGGCTACTACCAGCCGGTGCGCGCCGAGATCGACGGCTTGCTGTCGTTCGGCCTGTCGCGCATCACCTGCAAGCTGCCGACGGCGCCGAGCGACATCGCGCGCCAGTACGACCTCGAGTACATCGCCAATCAGAATCCGACGCTCGATCCGATCGAGGGGCTCGCGAGCGTTCCCGCTGACACCGACGTCACGCTGACCGCGACGTGGCCCGCTGATGCGGCCGAGACGTACCTGTTCTTCGACACGCTGTCGCAACGCCTCGTCGATCGCCGCGAGAGCATGCGGGTGTCTTGGTTCGCCACCGGCGGCGTGTTGCCCGTCGACGCGACGTTGGTCGATGAAACCGACCTGGCGACCACGGCGTCGACGACCTGGCGCACGCCGGCAGCGGGGCCGGTCTTCGTCTGGGTGATCCTGCGCGACAGCCGTGGCGGGATCGCGGCGCGCACGCTCGAAGTGATCGTCGAATAGCGTACGCTGCGCGCCGTGCACCTTCGCGCGGCTCTGTCGGTTCCCATCCTGCTCGCTTCACCGATCGTACGCGCCGACGAGGTCGATGACGACAAGCCGGTCGTCGAGTGGCGCTACGACCGCGGCATCGTCGCGAGCACGCCCGACAACGAATTTCGGCTCAAGCTGAGCTTCCGCACCCAGTTCCGCGCGGAGTCGGTGCGGCCGACCGAGGGCGACTCGGAGATCTCGACCCACTTCAGCGTCCCGCGGTCGCGGCTGACGATCGACGGCAACGCGTTCGGCGAGGGCAACCGGCTGAAGGTCGAGATGGCGTTCAGCGACGCCGGCGGCTTCGGCTTCGTGCGCGACATGTGGTTCGACAAGCGGCTCGGCCAGCACAAGATCTGGATCCGTGCCGGCCAGTGGCGCCGGCCGTTCAATCGCCAGGAGCTGGTGTCGGACTTCGGCAGCGAGCTCAACGAGCGCGCGATCACCGCGGCGTTCGTCGGCGGCGGCCGCGACCTCGGCGTCGGCATCCACAACGACTACGACAAGTCGCCGCGCGGCCTCGAGTGGGTGGTCGGCGTGTTCAACGGCTTCTCCGGCGGCGGCGATCGCCCGATCGAGTCGACGACCTGCGTGCAGGACGCGGCGACCGGCGCGATCACGTGTGTCAACGGCGTGCCGACCAACGTGCCGAAGGACTTCAGCCCCGCCCTCGTCGCGCGCATCGGCTACAACGCCGGCGACGTCAAGGGCTACACCGAGGGTGACTTCGAGGGTGGCCCGCTGCGCTGGGGCGTCGGGCTGTCGTACAAGGTCGACCTCGCCAACTTCGAGCGCCGCGATCTCGATGGCGACGATCGCAAGGAGCCGTACTCGCAGAACCTGTCGTACGCGATCGAGGCCGACGCGATGATCAAGATCGCCGGCTTCGGCCTCCAGCTCGGCGCGTACGCGATCCGCGAGTCGCCGCGGCTCGATCCGAGGATCACGAACATCGAGCTCGAGTACGGCGTGCTCGTCCAGCCCGGCTACTTCGTGATCCCGAAGCACGCGCAGATCGCCGCGCGCTTCGCGTATTCGCCGGATCGACCGGGCGGGCGCGACGAGATCGAGGCGCGCGCCGGCTTCACCTGGTACTGGCACGGCCACGACTGGAAGCTCGCCACCGACGTCGGCGTCCAGCAGTTCACCGAGGACGATCCGCTGACGATGAAGGCCGACAAGCCCGACGTCCAGGTGCGCTCGACGCTCCAGCTCGCGATGTGATCAGAGCAGCTCGCGCTCCTTCAGCGCATCCTCGAGCACCAGCTCGGCACCCTCCTCGCCATCGCGCAGCGCGGCCGCCAGATCGGCGAGCACCGGATCGCGCTTCGCGTACGCGTGGCGCATCAACTCCGCGAGATCCGTGCGAGCGACACGCCATAGCTTCGCCGCCTCGCCGGCGATGATCAGCTCGCCGTCGATCTCGGCGAGTGCCCACAGATGCTCGGAGAGCTTGGTGTCGAGGCCCTGGAACGACTGGCCATCGTCGTGCGAGACGAGCAGCGAGCCCTGCGCGCCGACGACGAAGATCCCGTAGCGCGTCACCACCAGCTTCTCGAGATCGTTGCGCGAGTCGACCGGGATCTTCTTCCACGACGCACCGTCGTTGGTGGACCGCAGGATCAGGCCACGGTCGCCGAGCAGGATCAGCGTCTTCTTCGCCGTGCGCACCAGCGCGCACAGCGTCCGCGCCGTACGCATCGCCTTGAGCGGCACCTCCTCGAAGCCGCGGCCTCGGTTTCGCTGGAGCATGCCGCCGGAGTCGAGCAGCCAGGTGTCGGTACCATCGACGAACATGTAGAGTAGGCGCGCCTTGCTCGCGTTGTCGACCTTCTCGAACTTGACCGCGTTCGGCTTGGTGCTGCGCGATCGCAACACCAGGCCCCCATCGCCGAGGATCCAGAACCGGCGATCGACGCCGCGCATGATCGAGTACAGACACATCTCGGCTCTGGTGAGGCGCAGCTCGGTCCAGGTCTCGCCGCGATCCCGCGTGTGCGCGACCGCACCCCACTCGCCGACCACCCACACCTGATCGCCCTCGACGTGAACATCGCGCAGCCCCGGTGCGCCCGGCGGTGTCTTCCAGAGCTCGAACGAGTGCCCGCGATCCTCCGAGCACACCAGTGTCGGCTTGTGGTACGTGCCGCCGGTCGCCCACACGCGATCGCCGTCGACGACGATGCTGCCGAGGTAGCCGCCACCCGTGGC
>JAEYYY010000192.1 GCA_023430775.1 Pseudomonadota bacterium | reverse complement strand
GTGATCGCCTGCGGATCGACGCCGAGGAGCGCCGCGCGCTCGAGGTTCGGCTTCACCGTCGACTCGCCGACCGGATCGAGCAGCGTGGAGTCGAGGTCGACGACGCCCGGCACGTCCTTCATGTGCTTGAGCACCTTCTCGCCGTAGAGCTGCAGCTTGTCGAGATCGGGGCCGCTGATCACGTACGACACCACCGCGTTCTGGCCACCGACCGAGAAGTCGTTGACCGGCTGCGCGGCGACACGAATGCTGGGATCGACCTTCGACAGCACCTCGGAGCGCACCAGCGCCATGATGTCGAACTGATCGCGGACGCGCTTCTCGGGGTCCGAGAGCCGGACGTAGACGCGACCGATGTTCGGTGACCGCCGGTCATCATCGGCGACGGTGACCAGCGTGCTCGTGACCTCGGGATAGAGCCGGGTCTGGCGCGCGATCCGCTCCGCGATGATCGTGGTGGCCTCGAGCGTGGTCGCCTCGGGGGCCTGGATATAGATCTCGAACTGCGCCTCGTCGTTGGGCGGCAGGAAGTCGCCACCGACCTGCTTGGTGGTCACCGCGAGCGACGCACACGAGCCGAAGATCGCGATGCCGACGACCCAGCGGCGGCGCAGACAGAACGCCAGGATCGCCGAGTAGACGCGCTGGATCGGGTTGTAGATCCGATCGCTCATCCGCTCGAGGAACGACCGCCGCCGCTCCTCCCCTTCGGGCGGAGGCACCGGCAGCATGCGCGCGGCCATCATCGGCGTCAGCGTGAACGCCACGATCAGCGACACCGCGATCGCGAACGCCATCGTGATGCCGAACGAGAACAGGAAGCGGCCGACGATGCCGCTCATGAACGCGACCGGCAAGAACACCGCCATCAGCGACAGCGTGGTCGCGAGCACGGCGAGCCCGATCTCCTTGGTCGCGTGGATCGCGGCCGGGAATGGCTTCATGCGTTTCTCGTCGATGAACCGGTAGATGTTCTCGAGGACGACGATCGCGTCGTCGATCACGATGCCGACCGCCAGCGCGAGCGCGAGCAGCGTCATCAGATTGAGCGTCAGTCCGGCGATCATCATCAGGCCGAACGTCGAGATGATCGAGACCGGGATCGCGACTGCGGCGATGATCGTCGACCGCAGGCTGCCGAGGAACAGCAGCACGATCAGCGCGGCCAGACCGGCGCCGAGGATCAAGTGCTCGGTGACCTGGTGGACCGAGGTGCGGATCTGCTCGGAGTTGTCGCGCACGACGTCGACCGAGTAGCCCTCCGGCAGGCGCTTGTTGAGCTCGATGACCTCCGCGCGGATCCGATCGACGACCTCGACGGTGTTGGTTCCGGATTGCTTGCGGATCGACAGCGCGACCGCGGCCTCGCCGTTGCGCGACGCGGCGGTATCGGCATCCTCGGCGCCGTCCTCGATGTCGGCGACGTCGCGGATCTTGACCGCGTGCTGCCCTTGCTGGCGCACCACGATGTTGCCGAGGTTCTTCGGATCCTGGACGCGGCCCTCGACGCGCAACGTCGACCGCGTCGGGCCGGTGTTGATCGCACCGCTCGGCAGGTTCGCGTTACCGGTCTGCAGCGCGCGGAACACCTCGAGGGCCGACACGCCGGTGGCGGCGAGCCGGATCGAATCGACGTCGACGTTGATCTGGCGATCGGTGCCGCCGAGGATGACCACCTGGCCGACGTCCTTGAGCCGCTCGATGCGCTGCTTGATCTGCTTGTCGGCGAACCGCGTCAGCTCGACGTTGCTCGTACCCGGCTTGCCTTTGACGGCCAGTACGAGGATCGGCGCGGCATCGGGATCGGCGCGGCGAACTTCAGGACGCAGCCCCGGCGGCAGGTCGCGCTGGATGCTGGCGAGCCGCTCGGTGATCGTCTGCGACGCCTTGTCGGGGTCGACCTCGAGCGAGAACTGCGCGATCACCATCGACACGCCCTCGGTCGAGTTCGACGCGAGCGAATCGAGGCCGGAGACCGTGTTGACGGCCTCCTCGATCTTCAAGGTGACGTCGCTCTCGACCGCCGACGGCGAAGCGCCGGGGTACGGCGTCAGCACGATGATCATCGGGAAGTCGACCTTGGGGAACTTGTCGACACCGAGGCGCGACTTGCCGACCGCGCCGATCACGACGAGGACCAGGATCAGCACGGTCGCGAAGACCGGCCGCCTGACCGAGATGTTGGACAGCCACTGCATGGACTACTCCACCACCCGGAGACCATCGACGATCTTGTCGTCCACCTTCTCCACGACCTTCTCCCCTGGCTTGATGCCTTGCGAGATCGAGACCCGATCCTTGTCGGGCGATGGCCCGAGCTGGACGATCCGCTCCTCGAGCTCTCCCTTGACCGCGACGAACGCGCGCCACGGTCCGCGGCACTGCTCCTTCTCGACGATCTTGAACGCGCCCGCCTCGCCGGGAACCAGCTGCGGCTTCTTCTCGCACTTGCCCTTGACCGCCGTCCTCGGCAGCACCGGGCGCGGGATGTTGCCGATGTTGACGCGCGCCTCGGCGAACATGCCGGGGATCAGCGGCGAGCCCGGATCGATCTTCGCCTCGACGATCAGCGACCGCGTGCGACCGACCTCGGCGCCGATCCGCGTCAGCGTCGCGCCGTACGACTTGTCCGGATCCGCGATCGAGATCAGCTCGACGCGCTGATCGAGCCGCACCGCGGTGACGCCGACCTCGGGGACCGACAGCTCGATCTTGAGCGGGTCATCGTCGACCAGCGTGAACAGCGGGCGCCCCGGAGCGACCCACTCACCCGGCGTCACCATGCGCTCGGCGACCACGCCGTCGAACGGCGCGCGAACCATGCCGTCGGCGACCGACTTCGCCATCATCTGCGTCCGCGCCTCGGCGCCGGCGACCTGCTGGAGCGCCGACGTGCAGGCGGCGTTCTGGCGATCGAACTCGCTCTTGGTGATCGCGCCCTTGTCGAACAGCGACTTGGTGCGCTTGCACTCTTCTTCGGCGAGCTCGCGTTGCGCGCGGGCCGACGCCAGATTCGCCTGGGCCTCGCGGGCACCGAGCGCCGCGTTGCGAACGTCGAGCTGGACGACCGGCTCGCCCTGCTTCACCCGCTTGCCGCGCTCGACCATCACGTTGATGACCTTGCCCTGCGTGTCGGCGGTGACCTCGGCGCGTTGATCCGCCGCGACCACGCCCGAGAGGATCACCTGCTCGGGGGTCGGCTCCGCCTTCGCGGTCACGAGCGCGACCTTGACGGGGGCCGGTGGTTCCTTCTTGGTCTCCTCCGTGGCGGACTTCTTGCCGCACGCGGCGACCACGAGAAGGAACAGGATGGGGCGGATCGACATGGCGCGCCTGGGATGCATGGCCCTTGCCAGCAGGTGCCCGCGCCGGCCGGGGAGTTAGCCGGTACGCCCTGTCGGGAACCCGTACAGGTGTCGGCCGGGACCAGCTACTTCGCGTCGTTACCGACGGCGTGGGACAGCTGCGTCATCGCCACCCGCAGATCGATCTTCGCGTTGAGCGAGGCGATCCGGGCACGCGTCAGCTCGGTCTCGGCATCGACGAGCTCGACCGCGGTCGCGCGCTGCGCGGCGAGCAACGCCTGGCGCACGCGATAGCTCTCCTCGGCGGCGACCAGCCCCTTCTGCGACGTCGCGAGCGAGCGCTGCGCGAGCGTCACCGCTTGCTGCGCCGCCAGCACGGCGATACGTGTCCCGCGCTCGAGGTTCTCGCGATCGGCCTTGAGCTCGCGCATCTCGGCGTCGAACCGCCGCGTGTTCTCGCGCGACACCAGCGTGTCGTTGAGGGTCCACGACAGCTGTAGCCCGGCGGTCCAGGTGAAGCGGAACTCGTCGGCCTGCGGGAACACGCGCTGGTTCGGGCGCGCGTAATCGGCGTTCGCGAACGCGGACAACCGCGGATACTGCGCCGCCTTCTCGGAATCGCGCTGCTTTTCTTTTGCGAGGATGCCGCTATCGAGGGCGCGGAACTCGAGCCGCTGCTTGGTGGCGGACAGCATCAGCTGGTCGAGCGGCTGCTCGCCCGGAGCGGTCAGCTCGGCGCGAATGTCCTCGCCGATCGTCAAGGTCTCGCTGCCGGCGTCGATCAACAGCCGCAGCTGTTCCTCGCGGAGCAACGACAGCTGCGAGAGCTGATCGACGATCTGCTCGGCCTGCGCCTCCTGCGACTCGACGCGCAGCTTGTCGGCATTCGACAGCCGCTGCGCCTCGGCGAGCGCGCGCACCTGACCGAGCGTGGCCCGCACCTGCGCGAGCTGGCGCTTCGCGATCATCACCTGGAGCTTGGCGCGCACCCACTCGTAGTACGCGAGCCGCGCTTCCTGCCCGGCGTCGACCTCGGCGGCACGCTTGCCGGCCTTCGCAGCGTCGATGCCGAGCCGCGCGCCCTCGATCAGCTTCGGATAGCGGACCACGTAGTCGGAGAGCGAGATCGCGACCTGCGCCTGACCGACGTAGCTGTTCTCGAGGAACGGGATCTCGAAGCCCATGCCGAGCTGGATCGGATCGATCGGCGACAGCCGGGTATAGGTCGCCGTCACGCCGACGCGCGGCACGCGAGCGAGCTCGGCCTGCGTGGCCTGCGCGACCGCGACATCGATCGAGGCCGCGGACTTGCGAACGTTCGGCGAGGCCTTGGCCGCCCGCGCGGCGGCGGCGTCGGCGGTGAGGCCGCCGGTCGTGAACAGTGCATCGAGGTCTTTTTCGAACGACACCATTCCTGGGTCCTTGCCCGGGTCCTCGGGCTTGGCCGGAGCCGGCTGCGCGAACGCAGCGGACGACCACAACAGACCTGCGAGCACGCTCGCGATACCGATTCGCATGCCGGCACCCAAAGCACCGGGCGTGCCACTCGCAACTCGATGACCAAGCGTGGGAGATGGCCGTGGCGCCGCGCGAGTGTCGGGGCCCCTTACAGCCGCGCGGTCACGTTTCGTGACGGGCGTGGTCACGTTTCGAGGCGTTTTTCCCTCTTCTCGCCGAAGAACAGTAGAGTTAGCGCCAAGGAGCCTGGACGTGACGAAGGACGCGGTCGAGCGGGTACTGGCTGGCACGTCGCTGGCAGCGGACGCCGCCGTGACCGACGATCCGATGCAGCGCCCCGACTCCGCGTGGCGGACGCAGCGCGATCGGTTCTTCCTCTCCGAAGCTCGCCGATCCACCCTGCTCACGCTCGGGCTCGGCGTGCTCGTCCAGCTGACGGTCCTGCTCGTGCTGTGGCACGCCGAGTATCCGAGCTGGCGGATCTGGGCGCTCGGCGGGCTCTACATCGCCTTCGCGGTCGGCCACCGCCTGATCATCACGTCGATCAGCGATCCGGCGCAGACGGCGAGCGCGTTCATCATGATGAACGTCAGCGCGCAGCTGTTCATCGTCGGGTCGTCGGCCCTCACCGGCGGCGTGCACTCGCCGTTCATGCCCAACGCGGCGCTGCCCGCGATCATCTCGCTGCTGTTCTTCGGCCCGCACGCGGCGTCGCGCTGGATCGCACTCGGCAACGGCCTGCTGGTGATCGCGATGGTCGCGCTGCCGGATAGCGTCGTCGGGCCGTCGCTACCGACCGCGCACTACACCACCACGATCGTGATCGCGCTGGCGTGGAACCTCTACATGCTCCACCTGCTGGTCGGCAAGCTGTCCGTCGTCGCCAACCGCGCCGGCGAATCGATCTCGTGCTTGCGCGAGGAGCGCCTCGAGGATGCCGAGGCTCGCCTGCACCGCCTGCAATCGGTCGGCGCGAAGGTCGCCCACGAGCTCAAGAACCCGCTGGCTTCGATCAAGGGCCTGTGCCAGCTCGTGGCGCGCACGCCCGAGAGCGAGCGCACGCAGGAGCGCCTCGCGGTGGTCGCCTCCGAGATCTCGCGGATGGAGACCATCCTCGCCGAGTACCTGTCGTTCTCGCGGCCGCTCGAGGACATCGTCCCCGAGCCGATCGATCTCGCCGCGCTGGCGCGGGATGTCCTCGACGTCCTCGATGGACGCGCGCAGCAGGCCGGCGTCACGCTGTCGGTCGAGGGCAAGGCGGCGGCGGTACAAGGCGATCCGCGGCGCTTGAAGGAGGCGCTGATCAACCTGGTCGCCAACGCGATCGAGGCCACGCCGAGCGGCGGCACGGTCGCGCTCAAGATCCGCGATGGCGTCGAATCGGCGCTGCTCCAGGTCGTCGATAGCGGCCGCGGCATCAAGCCCGAGGAGCTCGAG
>JAEYYY010000178.1 GCA_023430775.1 Pseudomonadota bacterium | reverse complement strand
GTCTCGAACGTGTCGTTGGGTTCCGCGAACGCGCACTCGGCGACGGTGAACACGTCGGGCGGTGCGTCCTTCGGGATCGCGTTGTCGGAAAAATCGAGGAGAGCGCTGCAGCCGATCTGCGAAACGCAGAGCACGACAGCTACCGGCCGGAGCATGGATCCACGCTACGCGTCGGTGCCTCGGCCCGTCAAGTTAGGGTAGGGTTCGCGCGCGCTAAGAGCGGGTTAAGAACATGTACCTCCAGGATTTGATCTTCACCCTCCAGAAGTTCTGGGCGGATCACGGGTGCGTGGTCGAGCAGCCGGTCGATGTCGAGGTCGGGGCAGGGACGTTTCATCCGGCGACCTATCTGCGCGTGCTCGGCCCCGAGCCGTGGAACGCGGCGTTCGCGCAGTTCTGCCGGCGGCCGAGTGACGGGCGCTACGGCGAGAATCCGAATCGCGCGGGCGCTTATTACCAGTTCCAGGTCGGCCTCAAGCCCAGTCCACTGCACGTCCAGGACCTCTATCTCGACTCGCTGCGCGCGATCGGCCTCGATCCGAAATCGCACGATATCCGGTTCGTCGAGGACGACTGGGAGTCGCCGACGCTCGGCGCGTGGGGCCTCGGCTGGGAGGTGTGGTGCGACGGCATGGAGGTCACGCAGTTCACGTACTTCCAGCAGGCCGGCGGCATCGATCTGCGGCCGGTGACGTGCGAGCTGACGTACGGCGTCGAGCGACTCGCGATGTACCTGCAGCAGGTCGACAGCATGTACGACCTGCAGTGGGACAAGAACGTCACCTACGGTCAGCTGCGCCACCCGTGGGAGGTCGAGTACTCGACGTACCACTTCGAGGAGCTCGAGCCGAAGTTCTCGTTCGCGAGCTTCGACATCTACGAGGGCGAGTGCAAGCGGCTGCTCGCCAGGACCAAGGATGGCCAGCCGGCGCCGCTGGTGTTGCCCGCCTACGAGCTCTGCATGAAGGCGTCGCACGCGTTCAACACGCTCGACGCGCGCGGCGCGATCAGCGTCACCGAGCGCGCGCGGTTCATCGGTCGCGTCCGCGGCATGGCGAAGGCGTGCGCCGAGGTCTACGTCGCATCGCGCGCGCGGCTCGGCTTTCCACTGTTGCCGAAGCACCTGCAGGCGCGAGCGGTCGCCGCGTATCGCGCGCACGAGGAAGCCGGCGTCAACGCGGCGGCGACCGCGGCGGCACGCGCGGTGGCTCCGCATGCCCGAGTAGCGCAGCCGCGCAGCGGCGAGCAGCCGGGAGGAGACATTCCGCATGCCAGCTGATCTGCTGTTCGAGATCGGGTGCGAGGAAGTGCCGGCGAAGAAGCTCGCCGATCAGCTCGAGGCGTTGCCGAAGCTCGTCGACAAGCACCTCGCGGACCGCCGGCTGACACACGCGGGCATCCGTTCGGTCGGCACGCCGCGGCGGATCGCGGTGATCGTCAAGCAGCTGATCGATCGCCAGCCCGACATTCATGAAGAGGTCGTCGGCCCGCCGGTGTCGGCGGCGTTCGCGGCCGATGGCTCGGTGACCAAGGCAGGGCAGGGCTTCGCGGCGAAGAACGGCGTCGATCCATCGTCGCTCCACAAGAAGGAGGTCGCGGGCAAGAAGGGCCAGTACGCGGTCGCCGTGCGCAACCTCGTCGGCGAGGACACGCGCAAGCTGCTGCCGGAGCTGCTCGCCAGCGTCGCCGCGGCGATCAGCTGGCCGAAGTCGCAGCGCTGGGGCTGGACCGAGACGGCGTTCGTGCGGCCGATCCAGTGGCTGGTCGCGCTGTACGGCGGCGAGGTCGTGCCGGTGACCTACGCCGATCTGACCGCGACGCGGAACAGCCGCGGCCATCGCTTCCTGTCACCCGGTAGCGTCGAGATCGCGTCGCCCGACAGGTACCTCGACGCGCTGCGCGCCGCGCACGTGATCGCCGATCCCGAGGCGCGCCGGCTCGCCGTCCAGACCGAGCTGTTGACCCTCGAGAAGGAGACCGGCTGCAAGGTGCGCGAGGATGCCGCGCTGATCGACGAGGTCATCCACCTCGGCGAGTACCCGGTCGGCGTCAGTGGTCACTTCGATCCGGCGTACCTCGAGGTGCCCGAGGAGCTGATCGTCCTCGCGATGCGCACGCACCAGCGCTACTTCGCGATGGAGGACAGCTCCGGCAAGCTGACCAACCGCTTCGCGACGATGATGGCCACCGTGGTCAAGGACAAGACCGTGGTCGCGAAGGGCAACGAGAAGGTGCTCGCGGCGCGGCTGTCCGACGCGCGGTTCTTCTACACCGAGGATCGCAAGCGGTCGTTCGACCAGTGGAACGAGAAGAACGAGTCGGTGGTGTTCCAGGCCAAGCTCGGCTCGATCGGCCAGAAGACGCGGCGCATCGAGGCGGTCGCCACCGCGATCGCGAACCACCTCGACATGACCAGCGCGAACCACGTGCGCGAGGCGGCGAAGAACTGCAAGGCCGACCTGCGCTCGCTGACCGTCGGCGAGTTCCCCGAGCTCGAGGGCCTGATGGGGCGCTACTACGCGAAGCACTTCGGGTTCGACGACGAGGTCGCGATCGCGATCGAGCAGCACCGCTGGCCGAAGGGGCAGGGAGGCGCCTTGCCGACCACCGATGTCGCGGCGGCGCTCGCGATCGCCGACCGGATGGACACCGTGGTCGGCGTGTTCGCCGTCGGCGAGGAGCCGAAGGGCGGCAACGACCCGCTCGCCGTGCGCCGCGCCGCGATCGGCATCTGGCAGATCCTGCTGTCGAGAGCGGGCTGGGCCGGCGTCTGGAAGATCGCGTTCGACGCCGCGCGCGAAGCGCTCGCGTTCTACGGCGTCACGCTGCGCACCGAGGGCCCCGTGCGCGAGTTCTTCCTCCAGCGGCTGCGCGGCATCCTGATCGATCAGGGCATCCCGGCCACCGATGCCGATGCCGCGCTCGCGCAGAGCTTCGAAGATCCGGTCGACGCGGTCGCGCGTGCGAAGGCGCTGTCGCGCGTGCCGGCCGCGGCTCGCAAGGTGTTCAAGCGCGTCGCCAACATCCTCGACGACGCGAAGCAGAAGGAGATCGCGCCGGCGGCGTCGATCGATCCATCGCTGTTCGTCACGGATCGCACCGTCGAGCAGGAGCTCCACGCCGCGATCACGGCGGCGCGGGCGCGCGAGGCCGAGCCGCGCAAGCAGCGCGACTACCCGGCGGTGTTCGATTCGCTGGTCCAGATGCAGCCCGTCGTCGACGCGTTCTTCGACAAGGGCGGCGTCATGGTGATGGATCCGGATCCGAAGCTGCGCGCGAACCGCCTCGCGCTGCTGCAGTGGCTGATCGATCCGTACCTCGCGATCGCCGACTTCCGGCTCTCGATCGCCGCGACCTGACGGCCACACACCGTGCACGTTCGTTCATGGCGGCCGCGCAACTCGGCGGTTCGCGGTGCGATCGGCGTGGTACGGGCATTGCTCGAGGCGAGCGCATGAAATCGGCGCTGCTGCTGTTCTCGATCGTGCTCGCGTCGCCGGTGACCGCGATGGCCGACTCTATCGGCGTCGACGTCGAGATCGACGTTCGCCCGCCACCATCGCCGCCTGTTCCCTCGCGGCCACCCGAGCCACACCTCCCGGCGGTCAACCACGGCTGGGACACGCGCAACCGGCTCGCCCTCGCACTGACGACGACCGCCGCTGCGAGCCTCGCGACCGGCGAGCGCGGCCAGGGCTTCGGCGGTGCGGTGACGTTCTACGCGGTCGGCGTGTTCCCGCTCGACATGTCGATCGAGAGCGTGCACGAACGGTTCGCCGATCGATCGCAGACGTATATCGGCTACACGCTGCACGTCGTCGATCGCCAGCACACGCGCCGCATGCAACCGTTCCTCGCCATCCCCGCGGGCGTCGCGGTCGTCACCACGCGCGACGGGACGTTCGCGCAGGGCTTCTATGGCATCGGCGGCGGCGCCCGGTTTCGCGCCAGCCGCCACTGGATGCCCTCGATCGAGATCCGCCTGGTGCACCGGCAGATCGAGGAGATGGTCCCGAGCGAGACCGTCGTCGATGCCCGCGCCGGTCTGATGTACCTGTTCTGAGTTACTCGGTCACGCGCACGTAGTAGTGCGGCTCGCCGTCCCACTCGTCCGCCGTCTCCTGATCGGCGGTGATCACCTTCTTCGCCAGCTTCTTCACCGCGTCGATACCCTTCTTGGTGAGGTAGTTGCGGGTCAGGTCGAGCACGTCGAGGTGCTTGAACGCATCGGGGTGTGCGGCGAGTGCGAGCGCGCCCTCGTCGGTCATCGTGCCGAGCGACAGGTCGAGCGTCTTGAGCTGCTTCAAGATCTTCGCCGTCGGGATCGCCTTCGCGATGTCGTTCATGAACTCGGAGTTCTTGAGGCCGAGGTACTCGAGCTTCGGCAGGTCGGTGCGATCGAGCAGCGGCTTGACCTCCTTGATCGTGCAGTCGCCGCCGTAGTTGTCGGTGCCGTAATAGATCTCGAGGTGCTTGATGCTCGGCAGCTTCGCCGTCGCGATGTTCTTGCCGCACGACTTGCTGAGCCCGCCGGTGATCAGGCGGAACTTCTCGAGCTTCGGCGCGTCCATCTTGCCGACCTCGACCTCGCCGGTCTCGATGTCGAGCGTCCTCAGATTCGGCACGCCCTTCCACATCTTCCCGAGGTCACCGGTGTGGTGCCAGCTGATCTGATCGATGTTGTCGCCGAACGTGATCTTGCGGATCGTCGGCGGCGCCTTCTTGCCGATCACGTCGATGATGCTCTGCAGATCGTCGTCGTTCGGATCGCCGTTCGACTGGAACGCCAGCTCGACGATGAACCGCCCCGACGGGTGCGCGAACACCTGGGCGAGCAGCTCCGAGGTCTCGCCGTCCCACTGCGACGAGTAGGAGTCGTGGCTGAGCCGGCAGCGATGGATGAAGCCGTTGCGCCAGAGGAACGCCTCGCTCGCGGTCTTCTGCCACTCCTTCTCCTGCGCCGAGGTGCGCAGCGACGAGCTCGAGTTGTTGTGGTTCTCGTCGTGCACCGTGGTGTGCTCGGCGAGCGGGCCGAGGAAGTAATCCTGGTGCTTCTCGATCAGCTTCTTCGCCTGACCCTCTTTGTTGCCGAGCTGCAGCGAGATCAGCTCGCCGCGCGGATCGCCTTGCTCCATCAACCAGTCGGCGTAGACGGCCCACGCCTCGCGATCGTTGGGATTGGCGATCAGCGGCTTCTCGAGCTCGGGGTTGCGGGCGTCGAGCTTGGTGCCGTCCTCGACGGCGGGGGCGGCCTTCTTGGCCTTGCCCTTCGCCGCCGGCTTCTCCGCCGCGCTGCCCTTGGCTCCGCCGACGAGCTTGTAGCCCTTCTTCACCTTCTCGGCGATCAGCTTGTCGTGCTCTTTCTTGGCTTCCGCCGCAGACGCAAACTTCTTGATCGTCGTCTGGCCGTTCGAGCCGATCTTGCCGAACGTCGTCGTGAACGACGCGTCCGACAGCTTGATCTCCCAGAACTTGTTGGACGTGCCTTCAGAGAACTCGTAACGCGGCGTGGACATCGAGAGCTCCTCCCAGGATGGAGCCTCGTTGGTACGGCCCGACCGGGTCGACATGCAATCGATCCGGTCGGGTTCGTGCGTCACTCGCTCAGGGCGTGTTGCGCGCGGCGGACGCCTTGCGACGCGCCTTGCCGCGTGCACCGCTGACCTTGCTCGACACCTTGTTCGCCGCGCGACGGGCGCCGCGCTTGACGCGATCGATGCCGCCCTTGATGTCGCCCTTGGTGTCCTCGAACGAGCCCTGCGCCTGGCGAACGCGATCGCCGGTCGCCTTGCCCTCGGCCTTCATCAGCTTGCCCTTCACTTTGTCGATGATCTTGCCCATGACAGTTTCTCCTTTGCTGCTCGCGTGGCTGCAACGCAGGTGCCACGCTGCGCGCCGCGCCACGCACGAGCGGCCTTCCGATCGGCGTGCGGTCGCGCCCGCTGGACCCGACGGTCCACAAGTGATCTTCCAGGCTTGAGCCTGCCCGGCCGAGCGAGTATGAAGCCTCATGATCGACCGTCAGGCCCCTCGTGCGTGGGGGATTTCATGAGCCTGGTCCGCCAGTTCGGGGGAGGCACCGCCGACGGTCGCGCGCGCGATAAAGCACTGCTCGGTGGCAAGGGAGCCAACCTCGCCGAGATGGCCTTCCTCGGGTTGCCGGTGCCGCCGGGCTTCACGATCACGACGGAAGTCTCGCGTTTCGTGATGGAGAACGGCGCCGGAAACTATCCCGCGGAGCTCGCCGGCGAGGTCGATCGCGCGCTCGCCCGGGTGGAGGAGCTGACGAAGACCAGGTTCGGCGACGCCACTGCGCCCTTGCTGGTCAGCGTGCGCTCCGGCGCGCCCGCCTCGATGCCCGGGATGATGGACACGATCCTCAACCTCGGCCTCAACGACGTCACCGTCGCGGCGCTCGCGAAGGCCGCCAACAACCCGCGCTTCGCCTGGGACTGCTACCGCCGCTTCGTGGCGATGTACGGCGAGGTCGTGATGGGCGTGGTCGCGCCCTCGGAGGATGCCGAGCTGCCGTTCGACGTCATCCTCGACGACGTCAAGCGTGCCCACAAGGCGAACCGCGATCAGGACCTGAGCGAAGCCGCACTGCGCGAGGCCGTCACGAAGTTCAAGGCCGAGATCCAGAAGGTCACCGGCCAGGCGTTCCCCGACGACGTCAAGACCCAGCTGTGGGGCGCGATCGGCGCCGTGTTCCGGTCGTGGGGGAACCCGCGCGCCGATGTCTATCGCAAGATGCACGGCATCCCGGCGGCGATGGGCACCGCCGTCAACGTCCAGGCGATGGTGTTCGGGAACCTCGGCGACGATTGCGCCACCGGCGTCGCGTTCACCCGCAACCCGGCCACCGGCACCGCCGAGCTCTACGGCGAGTTCCTCACCAACGCGCAGGGCGAGGACGTGGTCGCCGGCATCCGCACGCCCGAGCCGATCGCGGAGCTGGCGAAGAAGCAACCGGCCGCGCACGCCGAGCTGGTGCGCGTCGCCAAGCTGCTCGAGCAGCACTTCCGCGACATGCAGGATCTCGAGTTCACGATCCAGAAGGGTCAGCTGTTCATGCTGCAGACCCGCAATGGCAAGCGCACCGGCAAGGCGATGGTCAAGGTCGCCGTCGACCTGGTCGCCGAGAAGCTGCTCGAGCCGAAGGAAGCGGTGCTGCGCATCGAGCCCGGCAAGCTCGACGAGGTGCTTCACCCGACGATCGATCCGAAGGCACGGCCGGCGCCGCTCGGCAAAGGTCTACCTGCATCACCAGGCGCCGCGATCGGTCGCATCGTGTTCACCGCGAACACCGCCGAGGAGTGGGCGCTCAAGGGCGAAACCGTGCTGCTGGTGCGAACCGACACGTCTCCCGAAGACATCCACGGCATGAAGGCCGCCGCCGGCATCCTCACCGCACGCGGCGGCATGACCTCGCACAGCGCGGTCGTCGCACGCGGGATGGGTAAGTGCTGCGTCACGGCCTGCACGTCGATGCGCGTTGACGTGCCCAAGAGGACAGCGACCTTCGCCGCGGTCGGCGGAGTCAAGGTCTTCAAGGAGGGCGACACGCTCACCCTCGACGGCTCGACGGGCGAGGTGTTCGTCGGCACGTTGCCACTCGTGCCCGCCAAGCTTGGCGAGGAGCTCGGCACGCTGATGGGCTGGGTCGACGAGTACCGCACGCTGAAGGTGCGAACCAACGCCGACACGCCGACCGATGCTCGCACCGCGCGCAGCTTCGGCGCCGAGGGCATCGGCCTGTGCCGCACCGAGCACATGTTCTTCCAGCCCGAGCGCATCCTCGCGGTGCGCGAGATGATCGTCGCCGCCGACGAAGCGGGTCGCCGCAAGGCGCTCGCGAAGCTGTTGCCGATGCAGCGCGGCGACTTCGCCGAGCTGTTCCGCGTCATGGAGGGCTTGCCGGTGACGATCCGGCTCCTCGATCCACCGCTGCACGAGTTCCTGCCGCACACCGATGCGGAGATCGAGGAGGTCGCCGCGGCGATCGGCGCGCAGGTCGGCACCATCCGCGCGAAGGTCGCCGAGCTGTCGGAGACCAACCCGATGCTCGGTCACCGAGGGTGCCGCCTCGGCATCACCTATCCCGAGATCTACGAGATGCAGGCGCAGGCGATCGGCGAGGCGGCCGAGGAGGTCAGCAAGGCCGGCGTCGCGGTGCACCCCGAGATCATGATCCCG
>JAEYYY010000152.1 GCA_023430775.1 Pseudomonadota bacterium | reverse complement strand
GGCCGGTGCCGCGGCGATCGCGGCGAGCAGCTCGTGCTCGACCTCGGACATGGTCGCGCAGGGTAGCCGGTGCGACCGCGACTGGCGAGCCGGGCTTACTTCCCGCAGCGTGCGTAGCCCGGAACGTTCGCGCCGAGCGTGATATCGCGGCGCACCAGCCAGCCGGCCGCGGTCTTCGTCGGTGTCGCGATGCCGCTGCCGCCGCGCTGCTCCGAGTGCTCGCGGTTGCGGACCTCGGTGGTGAGCAACGGATCGTCGGTGAACACGACGTCGTCGATGAAGTAGTGGCAGCGACCCGGCTCGACGACGTGCATGTGTACGTGCTGCGCGAACCGGGTGTTCGGATAGCTGGCGGGGCGAATGGTCTCGAACCGGTATGCGCCGTCACTGCCGGTCTTCGCGAACGCGCGCAGCGAGCCGTGACGCTCGACCGCGTCGCGCGGCGGCGTCTTCGACGGGTACAGCCCCTTCGCGTTGGTGTGATAGGCGTAGACGATCACGCCGGCGACCGGCTTGCCTCTGGCATCGCGGACGGTGCCCTCGAGCGTCATCGGTTCGCCGGGCTCGCCGACCGGAGCGATCCGCGTGCGCGAGGTCAGCGTCGCGGGTCTCCCCACGAACACGGCCTCGCAGCCCTCGCACGGTTCACCGACGAGGATCTCGCGCGCGTCGGCACGCGCATCGCAGGCCAGCAGCAGGCAAAGCAGCAGTGCTCGCATGACGACAACGACGATCGAAGCGCGATCGCGTTAACGAGACAAGCCGCGACGCGTGCGACTTCGCAGATCCGACGACGGCGAAGGCGAGCCAGCGACGGAATCGCTCGGACCCGTCGACAGGCTTCGAACCCGCGACCTCCGAAGGATGGTGGTTGCTCGCGTCAATGCATGCGAGCCATCCCAAGGCCGGTCACGGCGACCGCGCTCAGCTCCTGAGGGACAGTCTCCACTTGTGCCACTTAGGGCACGTAACCGTTCGAGATCGCTTCCGCGCTCGGGGACAGACTCCACTTGTCGACGGAGACGAGTCGACAGGCTTCGAAGCCGCGACCTCCGAAGGATGGTGGTTGCTCGCGTCAATGCATGCGAGCCACCCCAAGACCGGTCACGGCGACGGCAAGGGCTCAGTGCTGGCGGCGCCGGCCGAGCTTCGCGAACTGGGCGAGCAGCGGCAGGCCGATGGCGGGAAATGGACGGAGCGCGTGGATCATCGCGGCGCGCAGCGCGGGAATCGTCTGCACGAGCCGCGGTCGATCGAGCAGCTTGATCGCGGCATCGGCGACGCCGTCGAGCGTCAGCTGCTTGGTCGACGAGAACAGGATGCTGGCGGCGGGGTCGTGCTTGACGGCGCTCGTCATGTCGCCGGCGATCGCGTCGGGGCACAGCGCGCTGACGGTGATGTTCCGCTTGGCCCGTCGCAGCTCGCCGGCCAGGGACAGCGAGTAGCCGAGCACGCCGTGCTTGGTGGCGCCGTAGACGGCGAGGCCGGGCGCGGGCACCAGCGACGACATCGATGCGATGTTCAGGATCTTGCCCGCCGGCATCGCCTCGACCGCCGCGTGACAGCCCCAGATCACGCCGAGCAGGTTGACCTCGACCATGCGCCGGACTGCCGCGTCATCCATCGTCCAGGTGTCGCCGACGCCGAGCACGCCGGCGTTATTGACCCAGATCGCCAGCTCGCCGTGCCTGGCCGCCTCGCGGGCGACCGCGCGATGGCTCTCGGGGTCGCGGACGTCCTGTCCCATCGCAATACCATCGAGGATCGCGGCGGTGATCCGCGCGGCACCCTCGTCGATGTCGGTGACGACGACGTGCATGCCGCGGCGCGCGAGGCGTTCGGCGATCTTGCGGCCGAGGCCGCGGCCAGCTCCTGTCACGACGGCGACGGCGGTCACGCGCGAGGTGTACCCCGATCGAATACACCGACCAACCGCGCGCGCAGAAACCGTACGCGCGCCGACCCGAATTCGAGCTGACGCTGGCTCGCGTTCGCTCGCGGTCTGCGTGTTAGCGTGGAATCGATGTTCGACATCGTCGTCGCCGCGGATCTCGACTGGGGTATCGGCAAGGACAACGGCCTGCCGTGGCCCAAGCTGCGCGCCGACCTTCGCCACTTCAAGAAGACGACGTCGACCGCCTCGCCCGGCAAGCGCAACGCGATCGTGATGGGTCGCAAGACGTGGGAGAGCAAGGAGGTCGGCAAGGCGGCGCTGCCGAACCGGCTCAACGTCGTGGTGTCGCGCAGCGCGTACGAGGTGCCCGCCGGCGTGGTCGCCGCGCGCTCGCTCGACGAGGCGCTCGCCGTGCCCGAGGTCGAGAGCATCTTCGTCGTCGGCGGCGCGGGCGTGATCGTCGATGCGATCGAGCGCCCGGACCTTCGCTACGTCTATCTGACCCGGGTCGAGTCGCGCTTCGAGTGCGACATCAAGATGCCGGACCTCGACGCCCGCGGCTTCGTCAAGAACGCCTGGGAGGGCGAGCTCGCGGCCGAGGAGCACGAGGTCAAGTTCCGGATCCAGCGCCTCTCGCGCGCGTGATCAGCGCGTCGAGTGCGCGGCTCCGGATCCGTGCTGTCCCGCGCTGGATCCGCCACCACGCATGGGCGCGGCTGTGATCAGCCTGTCTTGCGCAGGATCCGCCACCACGCATGGGCGCGGCTGTGATCAGCCTGTCTTGCGCGTGATGGTTCACCGTGTCGAGTGCGCGGCGGCACCGCCGATGGCACCCGCGCCAGCACCGAGCGCAGCGCCGGTCGCGGCACCGTCGGAACCGTCGAGTGCATAACCGACCGCGGTGCCGACGAGCGCGCCCGCGACAGCGCCCGAACCGATCGCCTTCCAGGCGGCCAGCTTGCTCTTCTTCGGACGCGGCAGCTTCTCGAGCGGCGTCGGCGCGGGATCGGCGACGACCACCGGCACGACCTCCGCGACGACCGGCGCCGGTGCCTGGAGCACCACGACCTGCGGCTGCGGAGCTTCGATGTTGTTGACCACCGTCACCTCGTGCGGCTTGCCACCACCGAGGGCCGACATCCCACTCTTCACGGCGCTGCAGCCGGTCATCCCGAGCGTCATCGCGATCGCGATCGTCATCTTGCGCATGCGAAAGATGCTAGGGGTTGCCACCCTGCCCGGCCGGTCGGTTCACGCGATGTTCACGCCACCGCGTAACCGGTTGCGCGACGACGCTCGACCGATCGCCCGGTTAGCCCGCTGCGAAGCGCGCTACACGGCGACCGGGAACTTGATGAACGCGTGGTGCTGGTAGCCCTCGAGCGTGATGTCTTCGTACTTCATCTCGAGCGTGGGCTTGTCCGCGAGCACGAGCCTGGGCAGCGGCAGCGGCTCGCGCTGGAGCTGGGTCTTCACGCCTTCGACGTGATTGAGATAGATGTGCGCATCGCCGAGCGTGTGCACGAAGAACCGCGGCTTCAGCTTGCACTCCTGCGCGATCATCGACATCAGCAGCGCATAGCTCGCGATGTTGAACGGCACGCCGAGCGCGAGATCCGCCGACCGCTGGTACAGCTGGCAATCGAGCCACTCGTTCTGGACGTAGAACTGGAAGAACGCGTGGCACGGCGGCAGCTTCATCTTCGGGATGTCCGCCACGTTCCACGCGCTGACGATGATCCGCCGCGACGTGGGATCCTTCTTGATGGTCTCGATCGCCTGCGTGATCTGATCGCCGCCCCAGTTGCGCCACTGGTAGCCGTAGATCGGGCCTAGCTCGCCCTTCTCGTCCGCCCACGCATCCCAGATCGGCGTGTGCTCGTGGAGATCGTCGTGGATGTTCGTGGACCCGCGCAGGAACCACAGCAGCTCGCGCACCACCGCCGGGAACAACACCTTCTTCGTGGTCACCAGCGGGAAGCCGTCGCGCAGGTCGTATCGCGACTGCGCCCCGAACAACGAGATCGTGCCGGTGCCCGTGCGATCGGTCCGGCGCTCGCCGTGATCGAGGACGTGACGGAGGAGATCGAGATACGGCCGCACGTTCCTCGTATAGCACCGCCCCCCGACATCCGCGGATCGCTATCCGGCGCGGGCCGATCCTCCTATAAAGGAGCGTGCCTGCCCCCACCACGATGACCGCCCTGCTCGACCGCTACGACGGCGTGCTGCTCGACGCTTTCGGCGTGCTGATCGACGGCAGCGGCGCGCTTCCCGACGCCCCGGCGCTGATCGCCGAGCTGGTGCGGCGTGGCAAGCCGTTCGCGATCGTCTCCAACGATGCCTCGCGCTCGCGCCAGACGTTCGCGCGCCGGTTCGGCGGCCTCGGCCTGGCGGTCGGTCCCGATCGATTCGTCACCTCCGGCACGCTGCTACCGGGCTTCTTCGCCGCCCATCGCGGCGCGCGCACCTGCGTGCTCGGCACCGACGATTCGTGCGCGTTCGTCGCCGAGGGCGGCGCCACCGTGATCGATCTCCACGCAGGCATGGAGCTCGACGCGCTCGCCGTCTGCGACGATGGCGGCACGCCGTTCCTCGACGGCATGGAGCTCGCGCTGTCGGCGATCGTGCGTGCGGTGCGAGCGGGTCGCCAGCCGATCCTGGTCTGCCCGAACCCCGACCTCGTCTACCCGAAGTCCGCCGGCGAGTACGGCCTGACTGCCGGTGCGATGGCCGTGTTGATCGAGACCGCACTCGCGCGCCTGCTGCCCGGCGAGAACCTCGTGTTCGCCCGTCTCGGCAAGCCGGAGCCGCATCTGTTGCGCGCGGCCGCGAAGCAGCTCGGCCTCGCCGAGAACCGCGTGGTGATGATCGGCGACCAGCTCGAGACCGACGTCGTCGCGGCGGTCGCAGCGGGCATCGAGGTCGCGCTACTCGAGGGCGTCTCGCGGTGGCAGCCGGGCGCGGCGATCTCGCCGACGTACCTGCTGCGCTCGATCGCGCCGTGACTGGTCGCGCGAGATCTCGGCAGCCTCGGACTACGTCACGTCTTCTGAACGTCCGGCGGGATGTGTGGCGACTGTCGTGGACGGCAGGTCTCGAAAGCGAGCGCCCACGATCACCGGATCGCGGGGTTACGAGGGTCCTGTGTGGGGTCTGTTTTTCGGAGCATGTCTAGACGGTATAGACGGTCTAGACATCTCGCCGAAAAGGGGACCTCGATGGGAGCTCGCTAACTGCTTGTTCGTTGGCGGAAAGCGGATCGTCAGCGCGATGAGCCCCGCAACGTCGTCCGGGTAGCGGACTCGGCGCCTCGAGCAGCGCGCTACGTTGTCCGGGAACCGGACGTGCTGGTCCGCTCGATCAGGCGCGGCGACAGCTCGCGGACCAGCGCCCGGACCTCGACGACGAGCCCGTGCGTTTCGCGAACCAAGGCCGGCAACGCCTCGACCGTGGGCTTGAGCGCCGTCAGCAAGACGCGGGTCTCCTGGAGGGAACGCAGCGCCTCCTCGAGGAGAGGGCTGCTGCGTTCGAGGAATCGACCGAGCTCTTTCCATACGCCATCCGCGCATCCTACTCGCGCGAGCAAGGATCGAGCGCATGCACGGGCATCCCCTTTCCACAGCGGTCGTAGCCAGCGATCGTTGCGCTATGCGATCAGCGGCGCGTTGCGGCGACCAGCTCGGCGAGCCGCGGCCACTGCGCCTCGGGGACGGGACCGGTGTCGCCGGCGAGCGAGGTGGCGAGGGTTTGCCGAGGAACGCCGCCGCCATGTCGTACGAATCGTCGCCGGTGTAGCTCGGAGCGCGCATGTCCTCGATGCGCTTCGGCAGCGGAACATCGGTAAACGCGCGCCGGATCGCGGCGCGTAGGGCTCCCTTGTCGACCGGTCGTTCCATCGCTGCCGCCTCCCGGCCGGTAGGTACCCGAGACGCTGTGCACGGCGATCCGCTACCATCGCCGGGTGATCCAGCGGTTCTGCTTCGTCAAGCTCCTCGACGGCGAGGTCGAAACGCGCCGCGAGCTCGCCCAGCTGATGCGCGCGCAGCTCGAGTCGGCGGGGTGCGATGTCGTCGTCGGCGTGCCGGCGGATGACAGTGCGGCGCGCTGGGATCTGTCGATCGTGATCACCGCGGCATCGCTCGAAGCGTGGAACGCGCTCGCGCGCCAGCCGGCGATGACCGGCGTGTTCGACGAGCTGTCGGCGCGCGCCGCGGTCGTCAAGGCGTGGACGTTCGAAGCCGCGTGATCCACGCCGCGAGCTCGGCGGGAAGCTCGCTCTCGAACCGCACCTGCTCGCCGGTCGCCGGATGCGCGAAGCCGAGCACCGCGGCGTGCAGCGCGAGGCGCGGCGCGCGCGGCGTGAACGTGCGCGACAGCTCGCCGCCGTGCTGCGAATCGCCGGCGAGCGGGTGCCCGATCCCCGCGAGGTGGATCCGGATCTGGTGCGTGCGACCGGTCTCGAGGCGGACCGCGAGCAGCGTGGCACCGGCGAGCTGTTCGATCGGCTCGACGTGGGTGACCGCGCGACGACCTTCGATCGGGCGATCGATCGTCTGTGCCGCGACGTCGCCGATCGCGACCGCACGATACTCGCGCTCGATCCGGTGCTCGACGAACGCGTCGCCGAGGGTCTTGTTGGCCTGCCGGGTGCGCGCGAACACCAGCAAGCCGCTGGTCGGCAGATCGATCCTGTGGACGAGATAGACCTCGCCGAACTGCTTCTTCAGCTGATCGAGCAGGTCACCGCGATCGCTCTCGGGAGTCGGTGCGGTGACCAGCCCCGCGGGCTTGTCGGCGATGATGAGGTGGGTGTCGGTGAACACGATCGCCGGTGCGAGCGGCGGCTCGGTGCGCGACTCCGATCCGAGGTTGACCTCGATCGTCTGCCCCGCCTTGACCGGCCGCGACGCGACCTTGGTGCGCGCCCGATCGACGAACACGCCGCCGGCATCGATCACCGCGCGCGCCTTGCGTCGCGATAGCGCGGGAACGTGTTTCGGGATCACCTGATCGAGACGCAGCCCCTCGTCGTCGGCGCCGGCAACGAACGAGTGCTTCATGTCCAGCGAGCGCGGCGCGCGACGTCGGTGATCGCGTCGGCGAGCGGCACCGGCACTTCCTCCTGCAGGAAGTGACCGGCCTCGGTCCTGGTGACGGTGGCGTCGGGGCGCAGCCGCGCGAGGTGATTGATGACGCGGCCGAGGATCGGATCCCTGGTGCCCCACACGAGGTGAACCGGCACCTCGGCCATCTCGAACGTGTATTGCGAGATCCGTAGCTCGGGGATCGACGGATGGCGATCGTGGCTATCCGGCACCATGCGAGCGAGCGCGAGTGGCGCCGCGCGATCCGACGCGGACCGCAACGGCCAGCGATACGCCGCCGCGACCTCGCCGCGAATGCTCGACCGATCGCCTTGCGACAGGTGCAGCGCGCCGAGCGGAAAGCCGAGCTGCTTGAACAGCAGATCACTCGCGACCGGCAGCTGCGACAGCCGATGAAACAGCGTCGGCTTGAAGTTCTCGTGCGGTGGCCCGACGGCGGTGTTGCCGAGCACGAGGCCGCGCAGCCGGTTCATCCTGCTCGAGAACGCGTGCAGCGAGATCGGGCCGCCCCAGTCTTGCGCGGCGAGCACGACGGGACCGGGCGCGACCTGATCGAGCATGTCCCCGAACCACTGGCTGTGATGGACGATCGAGTGCGCGGCGTGCGCCGGCTTGCTCGACAGGCCGAGCCCGATCAGATCGGGAACGACGATCCGCACCGCCGCGTCGCGTGCGACCAGCTCGGCGACGACCTTGCGCCACAGAAAGCCCCAGGTCGGATTGCCATGGACGAGCACGAGCGTGCGCGCAGCGTCGACCGGCCCCCACTCGAGCACGTGCATGTGCTCGCCGCGGGTCGCGATCGATCGCGCGCGATGACCGGCCGGCAACTGGCGGGCGAGATGATCGGGAAGTGCCACCAAGCGAACGTGACGCTACCAGCCGCGCTCGCCGGCGTCATCCCAAGCCACACCCTCCGCTTGCTTGGCGCGAGCGTGCGACCGCCGTTGCGCGCCTCGAAACCTTGCCGGCTTGATGTTCCCTTTGGTCGGTACTGGACGCGCGAATTCCGGGCGCTTGGTGGTGTACGGCGGCTGTCGTGCTCATTGCTGGGTCGACGAGGGCCGGGCTACCAGCCGTCGTCGCCGCCGTCGTCGCGTCGCTTGCGACCACCGCGAGCGCCATCGCCATCTCGATCGCGATCTCGGTCGCGACCTCCGCCCTTGCGCCGCCGGCTATCTCCTCCCGGCGGTGCACCGCCAGATGGCGGCCCGCGGAATCCGCCGCCACCGGGTCGGCCACCGAAACCACCGCCGGCACCCCCACCGCCAAAGCCACCACCTGCCCCAGCAGGACGACCACCGAAGCCACCACCGCCACCGGCGGGACGGCCGCCCTCACCACCCGGACCACCGGGGCGCGGACCACCGAAGCTCCGGGGTCCCCGCGGTTCGCGCTCGCGCGCCTCGTTGATGCGAAGCATCCGGCCGTCGAGCTCCTGGCCGTCGAGCTCCTGGAGTGCTTGCTGCGCACCTTCGGGCGTCGCCATCTCGACGAAGGCGAAGCCGCGCGATCGGCCGGTCTCGCGGTCCATGATGATGGCCACGCTGGCGACCTCTCGGCCATTCGCGGAGAACGCTTCTCTGAGTGAATCCTCGGTGGTGTTGTAGTTCAGGTTGCCCACGTAGAGCTTCGTTCCCACGGACTCTCTCCCTGACAGCAGCGACTGCGAGATGCTTCGGCGGGCGACAGGTCAGATTCCATTCGCCGACCCCACGCCCAGAACCAGCGTACACAGGCCGTCGGGCGCCGATCAACAGCGATGCCGGGGCGCCGGGAACGCAATGGGGACGAACGTTTGCCCCGGCGTTCCCCCAGCGAGACCAGGGCTTTGCTTTATCCTCATGCCCTTCCGCTCGATGGGTCCGCTCCCCTACCCACACCGCGCGACCTTCCTCGCGAGTACGCTGGCGATGCCGAGCGGGCTCGAACCGCTCGCGCCGTACGTGGCGCGGCTGGTCTCGGTGATCGTGTTCGATCAGATGGTGCGCCATCCGATCGTGACGCTCGGAGATCACGATGACGAGCGCTTGATCGACGAGACCGGGCGCTTGCTCGACGCGCGCCATCCGCAGGCAGAGGAATCGATCGACTGGTTCTTCCGCGTGTCGCGGCGCCACGAGGTGCTGTGGTTCGAGATCAGCCTCGATCCGGCGCGCCCGAAATCGCCGATCCTGCGCAGCCGGCGGCCGGACGGCTCCCTCGATACCTGGAGCTCGAGCTTCGAGCTGCCGTTCTCGCAACAGCTCGGGCAGTGCCTCGCGCTGTGGTTGACGTCGCGGCGGCTGTCGCTGGTCGAGCCGTTCACCGAGATCACGCTCGACGATCTGCGCGTCGCGGCGGAGCGGCTCGCGAAGGCGGATGCCGAGCTGATGCGCGGCGCCGAGCTCGCGCAGGTGCCGGTGTCACTCACCCAGCCGCCCGCGCGCCTGGCGATTCCGTTTCTGCGCGTGCTCGCCGAGCTATCGCGCGACGAGGCGCGCACGCTCGATCCGATCATCCTGCAGCTCGATCCCACGCATCCGGTCGCGCGCCGCAACAGGTACGTCACCGGTCTGCTCGACGGCACCACCGATCGCCGCGAGATCCTGCCGCTGATCGATGAAGCGCCGATGTACGCGAAGCCGCATCTGTCGATCTGGGGCGAGCCGTTCGCCGCCGATCGACCGAACGAGAGCATGGGCGTGCGCCATCAGGGCATCGCGTCCAGCTTGATGCCGGCGAACCCGTACGCCTGCCACAACTACTCGCTGCAACTCGCCGAGGAAGGTCGCCGCGAGGAGAGCTACCGGTGGGCGGATCGCGCGACGGTGGCCGCACCGCAGTTCGGCGCCGCGCACCTCGATTGCGTGCGGCGGTTGCGGCAAGTCGGCCGTCCCGGTCAGGCGTTCGCGGAAGCGCAGTATCGCTGCCGCGAGATCCTCGATCGCGCCGCCGCCAACACGCTGCCGCCGAGCGACTGGCAAGCGCCGCACCACGCCTCGCTACTGATCGCGTTCGCGCACCTCGATGTCGGGCGGCTCGCCGAGGCGATCGAGCTCGCCGACGATGCGATGTCGCGGTTGCCCGAAGACGCTCCCACGCAGGAAGCATTCGCGTGGGCCGGCAAGCGGATCGCCCACTGGAAGAACGACGCCGGCCTGCTCGCGCGCGCCTACGCCTGGGAAGGCTTCCATCGCGGCGATCCCGGCCGCGTCACCGTCGGCCTGACGCGCGGCCGGATCACCGACGACGAAGACGCGATGATGCTGATCGAATCGCTGATGGCGATCGGCCGCGACGATCAAGCGGAGATCGCGTTCCATCAGTGCGCCGGGCTCGATGGCACCGGCGTGCTCGGCGACGGCAAGGCGCGCCTCGCCGCCGCGAAGGCGCTGATCGTGCGCGGCAACCTCGAGGAGGCGCTCGATCAGATCCAGACCGTCCAGCTGCGCCGCAGCCAGAGCCGCCTCGAGGGCGAGATCAACCGGCTGTTCCGGCTCGCCGCCACGCGGATGGCGATCGACTGGGATCGCGTGATCGAGCGCCGCCTCGAGCGCGGCGCCGTCACGCTCGCGCAGCGCGCCGCACGCGACCTCGCCGATTTCGTCCCCAACATGACGGGCCCGACGATCCGTCGCGCGCTCGGCGAGCGCACCGAGATCGTGATCGATCCGCTGTGGATCTCCGAGCTGATCGGTGCGCTGCCCGCGGCGCAGGCCGGCTCGTCGGCGATCGTCAACCGGCTCGCGTGGCCCAAGCAGGATTCGCTGCAGGCCGCCGATGGTCTCGCGCAGGAGTGGTGGACCGCGCTGGTGCCGCCGGCACGCGATCGCGACGCGCACGCCGCCGGCGCCGTGCTCGCACTCGGGCTATCGCTCGCGAACTACCTCGTCGCCTCGACCCGCACGCCCTCTCCGCTCGCCGGCGCCTACCGTCACATCGCGACCGAGGCACTGCACCTCGTTCGCCGCTCGCGCTACCAGATCGATACCGGCGCCATCACCGCGCTGCTGCGGCTTGTCGAGTATCTCGGCGGCGCTCCCGAGTGGCTGCTCGACATCTGGCTCCTCCGGATCGAGCGCGCCCTCGATCTCGAGGCCGAGCACGGCTCCTATCTCGCCGGCATGACCGCCGGCATGCCCACGATCCAGCGCCTGCTGCGCGGCGACGAGCGCATCGGCTGGGAGCTCCGGCTCGCTCACGATCTCGCGCGCGATCCCTCGCAGTACGAACCTGCGGCGATGCTGTTCGCTCGCTGCGCCCGCGCCACCGAGGGAGGCAGCGTGCCGTTCGCGTGGTCGACCGCCGCCGCTGCCGGTGGTTCCGCCGACGCGCAGCTCGACGTCCACTGGATGGCAGCGCTCGCCAATCCCTCCGGCGTCCCGGGAACCTCGCCGCAGCAGGCCGCCGCCGTCTCGCTGCGGCTCTCGCACAGCTTGCTCGCCGCGGGTCGCCCCGGCGATGGCTTCACCGCCGCCTGTCGCGGCATCGCCGTGATCGCCGCCAAGGATCGGCCGCAGGCGATCTCCGATCTCGCCGCGAAGTGGCAGGCCGCCGCGATCTCGACGCCGCTCGACGGCGACGCCGCCTTCGAGGCCGGCCTCGCCGCCGCCTCCGAAGATCGGCTCGACGTCGCCGTCCAGCACCTCCAGTGGGCCGCCGCCGTCGAGCCCGGCAACGCGAAGCGCGCGCAGAGCCTCGCGGTCGCGCTCGGCCGCAACGGCAACGGCCTCGAGGCCGTCCGCGTCCTGTCCGCGCACGAGCGGGTCGATGCGCCGCGCCTGATCGGCCGCGTGCTCGTCGAGAGCGGGCGCGCCACCGAATCGATCCCCCTGCTCCGCTATGCCTCGCGGCGATTCCGCACCGGCGACGACTGGATCGTCCTCGCGTCCGCCGCCGCCCGTTGCGACAACGATGCGATCACCGTCGAGGCCGGCCGCAAGGCCGTGTCGCTCGGCTCGCGCGATCCGCAGCTCCTGATGGTGCTGTGTCGTGCGCTCTACCGGATCGGTGACTTCGTCGCGTGCGAGAAGGTCGCGCAGCAACTGATCGCCGAGAACGGTCCGCGCGATGCCCGGATCGCCGGCCTCCACGCGATGGCCCGCGCGCTCGCCGGTCAAGGTCGCCACGTCGACGCTCACACCTACGCGCGCGCCGCCGCCGAGCTCGGCCCCAACGGCGAGCTCGCCGCCGAGCTGATCGAGACGATGGACCGCATCGTCGCGCAGCAAATACCTCCCGTCCGCCCGAGCTTCGAGCACTCGATCGAGCGCCAGGCCTACGGCGATCTCGAGGCCGGCCGCTTCGAGCACCTGGTCGCCGGCATCGGCAGCCCGTCGTGGGGCGTCGCCCGCGTCGCGCTCGCCGCCGCCGAGTTTCGCAACGAGGACGAGTCCGGCATCCCGGTCGCGCCGCGCGCGCTCGATGGCGCCGTGGCGATCCTCCAGCGCACCGAGGGCGCGACCCAGATCGAGGC
>JAEYYY010000147.1 GCA_023430775.1 Pseudomonadota bacterium | reverse complement strand
GTGATGAAGGCGAAGACCAAGAAGCCCGCAGCAAAGAAGACGGCGACGAAGGCCGCGACCAAGAAGCCGGCGGCGAAGAAGAAGCCGGCGGCGAAGAAGAAGCCGGCAGCGAAGAAGAAGCCGGCGGCGAAGACCAAGCCGGCGAAGACCAAGCCGGCGGACGGCAAGCCGGCCGCCAGCTCCGAGGTCGAGCAGCGGGTCGCGTCGCTGCTCCAGGACTACGACGACGGCAACGTCGACAACGCGTTCGACGTCATCGGTGACATGTACGAGATGGATCAGCGGCTATCGAAGTCGTCTCCGCTGCGGAAGCGGTTCGACAAGATGTACGCCGACATGGCGCAGCTCTGCGCGGAGAGCGCCGGCGTCGAGATCTAGTCACTGGCCGCTGAGCACGATCACGCGCACCGGCTGCGCGGTGGGCAGCTGCATGCGACCGAGTGCCGACGAGGACTTGCCGTCGACGAGGATCGCCGGCTGCTCGATGGTGACCGGCTGGACCTCGGCGACCGGCGTGTGGCGCGCGAGGTGCGTCAGGTACTCGGCCGAGCCGAGTACGGCCAGCATGCCGACCAGCGCGACCATCAGCGGAACGAGACGCGGCTGCATCCAGCGCCAGCTTCGATCGCGGGTCCCGCGCAGGTGATTCGCGAACGTGGTGAGGTGCGACGACGAATGCACCGTCGCGGTCGGTAGGCTCACCGGACGATCGAAGAGCATGGCTCGATTATTCACCTCGGCCTCGACCGGTGCACGCCTGGGAGTACGCCGAACGCCACTTCGCCGGCCGGGAGGCAGCTGCCAGATCGGCGTGTAGGTCGGAGTGCGCCGCTTCGGCGGTGGGCGGCGGAACGAGACGATGCCGCCGATCACGAGCCGAGCTCCGGCGCCGCCTGACCGCGCTGGGTGAACGCACCGTTCTGCTGGTAGCGCTTGTTCTGGAGCTTGTTGAGCGTGACGCGCGCCTTCCACCCGAGATAGGCGCGGCCGAAGGTCAGCATGTTGCCGGCGTCGTAGTACGGGTTCTTGACGTCGCTCATGCCGACGAGCGCGAGCACCTGCTCGGCGACCGACACCGGGCACCCCTCGAGGCGGACGATCGGATCCTTCAGCTTGCCCTTCGCGGTGGCGAGCTTTGCGAAGATGTCTTGCGAGCGCGCCGTGTGCGGATCGAGCGTGGTGCGCGGCTTGTAGAGGTTCTCGATCGCGACCGGCTTGCCGTTGATCGTGCCTTTCCAGTCGGCGCAATCGCCGATGAAGATCACCTTCTCGCCGGGCTTCGCGTCGATCGCGCCCTGATAGGCGCCGAACACGACGTGCATGCGCGGCATCTTGCGATCGGTGTCCTTGTCGAACACGCGCAGGATCTCGATCGCCTCCTCGATCGCGCCCGGGCAACCACCCCAGCAGTAGTCGCCGGCCTCGGCCTCGGGCGGCGGGCCCGCGTAGGCGGTGATGTTGGTGCCCTCGAAGTACTTCTCGACGCGGATCAGCCCGACCTTGAAGCCCTTCGCGCGCGCCTTCGCTTCCTCGAGCGTGACGTCGCCGGTGATCTCGACCTTGGAGACATCGGTGGTGCCGAAGCCGTGCTCGGCCGACAGCCGGTTGTGATCGACCGTCGACGCGTCGACGCCGATGATGTCGCAGCACACGGCATCGAACGCGACCTGCGAGTTGCCCATGATGATGAGGCCGAGCGGGAAGGGCGTCGGCGTCAACATCCGGCCTTCACCGGCCGTGATCGCGTCGATCGCGATGAACTGCGGCTGGATGATGTGCTGGAGGTCGGCGATCTTCTCGTTGAGCTTGTGATCGTGATCGATCAGGCGATGGCGATCGTCCTGGATGCCGATGTACGCCTTGCACGAGAACGTCACCGTGGTCCACGGATGCGCCTTGAACTTGGGGCAATTGACGAAGAAGTCGGCGCGCGCGACCGGCTCGGGCGTGAACAGGTAGTCGCGCAGCCGCTGCGGATGATCGAGCGGGATCTCGACCTGCTGCGACTCCTCGAAGCAGTAGCGCTTGACGTCGATCTTCTTCAGCATCGCGTCCCAGCCGGACTCGCGGAACGCGACGCGCGACGGCACCGTGATGCCGCAGCGCTCGCCGGCGGCGAGCTCGCTCATGTCGTTCCCACCGACGTCGCGGAGCGCGCGCAGCACGCCCTCGCCGAACTCGGGGCGGGTGTACGCGTACGGGAACAGCGGACCGGCGGCGACCAGGTTCGGCTTGACCAGCGTGCGCCCGAACGGCCTCAGGCCGAGCTCCTCGAGGCCCTCGCGGATGATCGTCCGGATCCGTTCCGGGTCGTAGTCGCGGCAACTGCGAATGATGACCTTCGGCCGTGCCGGAATTTTCATGCGACCAGCATAGCGCCGATCGCGCACGGGCAAGCCCGGCGCTCGCCCGCGGGGCGAGAAACGTCGCTCAGTTAGCGCGCCGAGCCGGAGCCCGCCGGCGCGGGCTGCGCGGCGCCAGGCGTCGCGGGCTTCGGTGCATCGGGCTTCGGCGCATCGGGCTTCGGCGCATCGGGCTTCGGTGCGTCGGGGGCGGCCGCGCTACCGGCACCCGGCTCCGGCTTCATGTCCGGGTTCTCGGGCTGCGGCTCGGGCGGCTTCGGCGGCTCGGTGGGTTCGGCCGCGGCGACCTTCGGGCGGTACTCGACGTACGCCAGCCACTGCTCGACCTGATCGATGTTGGCGTTGACCTCGGTCTCGCCCTTCTCGAAGCGCTCCTCGAGCTCGCCCATCAGCCGGATCAGCTCGACCCGCGGGTTCTCGCCCTTGGTGGCGTTGTTGACCGAGCCCGGCACCTGCGCGACGGCGGTCTTGAGCTCGGAGAGGCGCTTGTTGGTGTCGAGGAACAACCGGCGGACGTCGTTGAGGCCCTGCGGCATCCCGACGGACACCATCGAGCGGCCGCGCTGCTCGAGCTGGGTGATACGCCGCGACAGCTCGTCGAACCGCGTCTTGTAGTGGTTGGTCAGCGCGGTGACCTCGTCCTGCATGGCGGTCACGTTCGACGTCTTCTCGCAACCCGCAACTGCAAGCAGACTGGACAGGATCAACGCGTGGAGCTTCATGAGCCCTGCGGTTGTCGCAAACACTGCCCCGCTACGCAAGCGGTGGGGCGTCGTCGCTCCACGCGCTGCCGTGCGCATCGATCTCGTCCACCGCCTTGAGGAACCCCGCGTAATACGGGTGATCGCCGAGCGTTGCCGAGTCGGCGACCACCAGCAGGAACCGCTTGGCGCGCGTCAGCGCCACGTTCATCCGCCGGGTGTTCGCGAGGAACCCGATCTCGCCGGTCTCGTTGCTGCGCACCAGATCGACGATCACCGCTTCCTTCTCGCGACCCTGAAAGCCATCGACCGTCCCGATCTCGAGGCCGGCGGCACGCTCCTCCTTGAGCAGCTCGCGCAGCCGGCGCGCCTGGGCCGAGTACGCCGCGATCACCGCGATCTCTGTCGGTGGCAAGCCGCGCGACAGCAAGCGCCGCGCTTCCGCCGCGACGCGCTCCGCGTTGCCGCTGTTGAACGTGCTCGGATCGAACTGGAACGCGGGCATGTTGTTGAGCGAGCCGCCCGGCTCGAAGTCGGTGCGCTGCTCGAGCCAGTCCTTGCCGGCGGTATCGATCAGCCACAGCGGCTTGGGGCGCAGCGGATCCGGCGCGATGCCGAGATCGTCGAGCGTGTGGCCGGCGACGCGCGGCGACGCGATCAGCTTCCCGCCGTACATGCTCTCCGACGGGAACTGCATGATCGCGGCGTGCATGCGGTGCTGCTGCTCGAGCATGACGGTCGGAGTCTCGGCGACCAGGCGCTCGAACACCGTGGTACCGAGCGCCTCCTCGATCTGCGGCCCCCCGGTCACCACCGGGCCGAGCTGGTGTGGATCGCCGGCGAGCACCGCCACCTTCGCGCGCCCGAGCGCGACCAGCAGCAGCGGATCCGGCGTCTGCGTGGCCTCGTCGACGACGACGCAATCGAAGTGGGTGTCGCCGAGCAGCGGATGATCGCAGCCGACCACGGTCGCCAGGATGACCTCGGCGCGCGACATGATCGCCGACGCGGCGTTGGCGAGCTCGCGATACGCGTCGCGATCGAGCGACCGCGCCTCGTTCCACAGCTCCTTCGCTTCCTTGCCCCACTTGCCGGCGGCGGTCTTGCGGATCTGGCGCGCGCGATCGCGCCACTCCTGCGCCAGCTTGGTCGCGCCGTCGGCATCGACCTGGGCATCGAGCGTCAGCGCGAGCAGTGCGGGAC
>JAEYYY010000140.1 GCA_023430775.1 Pseudomonadota bacterium | reverse complement strand
CCTGTGGCTGATCGAGACCCTGTGACCCCACCAAACGGGCAGATCCGGCTGTTTCGTCGTCGCAGCCAGGAATGCCGCGGTGTTGCGCCCAGGTAGGTCGTGCTACAAACAGGCCACCAGGAGACAGGCCAGACCTAGGAGACCTCATGGCATTTGCTCAAGCATCCCGCCGTCCCATTGAAGGCGCAGTCGCCACGCTCGGCGTCAGCGACCGCGTCGCGTTCCTGCGCAAGACCTACGTCCACCTCGGGTTCGCGCTCCTGGCGTTCGCCGCCATCTGCGGCGGTCTCCTCAAATACGCGCCCGAGGTGAGCTGGAAGTTCTCCACCATGTTCGGCACGGGCATGTTCTCCATGCTCGGCATCCTGCTGCTGATGATGGTGGCGCTCGGCGCCGCGAACTGGATGGTCCAGCACAACAGCTCGCGTGGCATCCAGTACGCGGGCCTCGGCCTCGGCGTCGGTGCGTACGCCTTCATGTTCCAGCCGCTGTTCTGGGTGCTGATGCTCAAGTTCAGCAAGTACACGCCGGATCAGGTCGCGATGATTCGCAGCGGCCACATGATGCCGGTGATGAACGGCGCTGCGGTCGAGATCCTGACCCAGGCCACGCTGATCACCCTGGCGATCTTCGTCGGGCTCACCCTCGTGGTGTTCATCACCAAGAAGGACTTCTCGTTCCTTCGCGGCATCCTGATGATCGGGTCGTTCGCCGCGCTCGGCATGATCATCGTCGCGATCCTGTTCGGCTTCTCGCTCGGCGGGTTCTTCGCCGGCTTCATGATCCTTCTGATGGCCGGCTACATCCTGTTCGAGACCAGCACGATCATGAAGGACTTCCCACCCAACATGTATGTCGCGGCGGCCATGATGCTGTTCTCGACGGTGGTGACCCTGTTCTGGTACGTGATCCGGCTCCTCATGAGCCTGCGCAGCGACTAGGCGATCACGCTCGGGTAACCGCGGGGATCCACGGATGTGGGTCCCCTTCGTCGTTTCGGCACCCTGCGAGGATTGCGGCTATACTCGTCCGACGTGGTGGCGCCCGCTCCCTTCTCGTCGACCGACATCGGTGCGGTGCGCAAGCTCGAGGATGCCGTCGCCACGGTGGTCAAGGGCAAGCCCGAGGCGATCCGCGCGGCCGTGGTCGCGCTGCTGTCGCGCGGTCACCTCCTGATCGAGGACATCCCGGGCGTCGGCAAGACCACGCTCGCACGCGCCCTCGCCGCCTCGCTCGGCGGCACGTTCCGGCGCATCCAGTTCACCTCGGATCTGCTGCCGTCCGACATCGTCGGCGTCTCGATCTACGACCAGAACGGCAAGGTGTTCGAGCTCAAGCGCGGCCCGATCTTCGCCAACATCGTGCTCGCCGACGAGATCAACCGCACCACGCCGCGCACCCAGTCGGCGCTGCTCGAGGCGATGAGCGAGAACCAGGTGTCGATCGACGACACCACGCACTCGCTCGAGACGCCGTTCATGGTGCTCGCCACGCAGAATCCATCCGAGCACTACGGCACCTATCCGCTCCCCGAATCGCAGATGGACCGCTTCCTGTTGCGGATCTCGATCGGCTACCCGGCGAAGTCGGTCGAGCGCGATCTGCTGCGTGCCCGCGCCGGCGGTGATCCGGTGGCCAAGCTGTCTCCGGTCGTCGACCTGGCCACGATTCGAGTCCTCCAGGATGGTGTCGAGACGATCCGCGTCGACGACGCGCTCACCGACTACGCGATGAACATCGTCGAGGAGTCGCGCCGGCACCCGGCGATCTCGATCGGCGTGTCGACGCGCGGCGCCCTCGCCTGGCATCGCGCCGCGCAAGCCGCCGCGCTCGCGGCAGGCCGTGACTTCGTGGTCCCCGACGACATCAAGGGGCTCGCCGTGCCGTGCCTCGCGCACCGCATGACGCTGACCCAGACCCACGACTCGCTCGGCCGTGCCCGACTGGATGCCGAGCGCGTGGTCACCGAGATCGTCAACCGCGTCGCTGTTCCCACCTGACGATGGGGTTCTGGTCGCGCCTCCGGAAGCGACTGCGGCCGCCGCGGCGCCTCCGATTCACCCGCGAGGGACGCATCATCGTGCTGCTCTCGGTCGGCGTCGGGTTCGCCGCGATCAACACCGGCAACAACCTCCTCTACCTGCTGCTCGGCTGGTTGCTGTCCTTCATCATCGCGAGCGGAATCCTCTCGGAGATGACGCTCAAGAAGCTCTCCGTCGAGCGCCGCCCGCCGGGGCGCGTCTATGCGAACGAGCCGTTCTTGATGGAGGTCGTCATCGAGAACACCAAGAGGAACCGCGCGTCGTTCTCGATCGAGGTCGAGGACCTGATGGGCACCACGCCGCTCGACAAGCGATGCTACTTCCTCAAGATCCCCGCGGCCAAGTCGCAGCGCACGTCGTATCGCCACACGTTCGGCAAGCGCGGGCTCTACGAGCTGTCGGGCTACCGGCTCGCCACCAAGTTTCCGTTCGCGCTGTTTCGCAAGTCGCGCGACATCGACGCGCCGCTCGAGGTGCTGGTCTATCCGGCGCGCGTCGCCGTGCCGCGTCCGCCACCGCGATCGACCAGCACCGGCGATGTCACCGCGAACCGGCTCGGCAGGCGCGGCGAGTTCTTCGGCCTCCGCGAGCGCCGCGCCGGCGACGATCGCCGCGATGTTCACTGGCGGTCGTCGGCGCGCACCGGCCGCTTGCTGGTGCGCGAGTACGAGGACGAGCTCGCCCGGCGCGTCGTGATCGGCGTCGACAACGCGCTCCCCAGGGCCGTGCGCGAGGCCGTCACCGACGGTGCGCTGACGCCGGATCTCGAGGCGCAGGTCAATTCGGTCGAGCGCGCGATCAGCGTCGCCGCCAGCCTGGCGTCGAGCTACCTCGAGGTCGGCTGGACCGTCGAGCTGTGCGCGCGTGGGCTGCACGTCCCGGCGGGTGTCGGCCGCATGCACGAGGTCAAGCTGCTGCGCGCGCTCGCGCTGTTGCCGTACGCCGCCGAGGACGCGGTGTTCACCCCGATCCCGGCGCGCGTCGAGAGCGTGCTGGTGACCCCGAAGGCCGTCGCCTCGAGTAACCGGCCGGCCGCCACCACGGTGATGGACGTATGAGGTTCGCGGTCGCCCACAAGGCATCGACGTACCTCGTCGTCACCTTCGCGCTGTTCGCGCTGATCGGCGGCGGCGGGCTGTCGGCGATCGCGAGCTACGGCGGCATGCTCGGCCTGTTGATCTCGTGGTGGTGGGAAGCGCCGCGCATCAAGTTCGAGCGGCAGTGGCCGTGGACGGTGATGACGGTGTTCGTGTTCGCGTACTGCCTGCTGTCCGCCGTGGTCACGCTCGACTTCATCTACGTCGGCGCCGAGTTCCTCGTCTGGCTGACGGTGGTCAAGGCGTTCAATCGCAAGGCCGCGCGCGACTGGCAGCAGATGTATCTGCTCGCGTTCCTCATGCTGGTCGCGGGCAGCGTCCTCAACCCCGACCTGACGTACGGCCTGTTCTTCTTCGGGTTCGTGATCTCGGCGACCTGGGCGCTGACGCTGTTCCACCTCCGCCGCGAGATGGAGGACAACCTGCTCGTCAAGCACGCCGCCGATCGCGCGAGCGAGCGCGTCGAGGTGCGGCGCATCCTCGATTCGCGACGCATCGTCGGCGGCCGGTTCTTCCTCGGTACCGGCCTGCTGTCGTTCGGCGTCTTCCTCGGCGCCGCGATCGTATTCCTCGCGCTGCCGCGCGTCGGCATCGGCTTCTTCGTCAAGAGCCGCGGCGGGCTGACGCTGTCGGGGTTCTCGGACGGCGTCAAGCTCGGCGGGCACGGCGTGATCAAGAAGGACTCGACGGTGGTGATGCGCGTCGAGATCGACGGCAAGTATGGCGGGCGCGACAAGCCCGAGATCCACTGGCGCGGCGTCGCGTTCGACAAGTACGAGAAGGGCCAGTGGTCGCGGACCCAGGATGCACCGCGCACCAACCAGACGCTCGAGCAGCGTCCGACGATGCGCGATCGCCGCGTCCTGCTGTGGGCCGGAGATGCGTTGCCGGTGCCCGAGATCGAGCGGCTGGCCGCGAACAGCGTCAAGCAAGAGGTGTGGCTCGATCCGCTCGACTCCGACGTGCTGTTCGGCGCGTCGAACCCGCGTATCGTCGAGTACGGCCGCACGCTGCGGCGGCGCAATCCGATCGAGCGCAACGACGAGATCCGCCTCGAGCACGGCAGCACGGTGCACTACACGGTGCACTCGGAGCTCGGCCGCCCGAGCGACGACGAGCTGCGCGCCTCCGCCGGAGAGCTGCCGGGGAGCTTCGACGTCTACCTCCAGCTGCCTCCGGAGATCACGCCGCGCACCAAGCAGCTCGCGCGAGACATCACCAGGGATGCGCGGACCACGTTCGACAAGGTGATGGCGATCAAGGCGTACCTCGCGAAGATGACGTACACGCTCGAGCTCGAGGATCCGGGCTCGCAGGAGCCGATCGACTTCTTCCTGTTCGAGCGCAAGGAAGGCCACTGCGAGTACTTCGCGTCGGCGTTCGCGATCCTCGCGCGCTCGGTGGGCATCCCGGTGCGCCAGGTCAACGGCTTTCTCGGCGGCGAGTGGAACGAGTACCAGAGCTACATCGCGGTGCGCGCCGGCGACGCCCATAGCTGGGACGAGGTGTTCTTTCCGACCGGCGAAGGGCGCGGCGTGTGGGTGACGATCGATCCGACCCCGGCGGGTGACGTCGATCAGCTCGGTCGCGGCGGCACCGGCTGGCGCGCGAAGATGTCGCGGTTCATCGACACGCTGCGCTTTCAGTGGACGAAGTGGGTGATCGAGTACGACCTGGTCTCGCAGCTCTCGCTGTTCAAGTCGATCGGGCGCGCGATCAAGACGGCGGCGATCGCGGTCAAGGACGCGGCGCTGTGGGTGAAGGACCGCGCCCTCGACTACTGGCCGATCAGCACGCCGCTCGGGATCGGCCTGATCGCGCTGCTCGTGATCCGCCGCCGCCGCAAGCGCGCGAAGCTGCCGCCCGAGCTACGGGTGACCCGCAGGGCGCGCGACCGCTCGACCGTCGCGGAGATCTACGACGGCGTCGCCAAGCAGCTGGCGAAGGCCGGGTTCGCCCGCACGTCAGCCACCACGCCTCGCGAGCTGGCGACCAGGCTCGGCGATCATCCGGCGGCCGAGCCGGTCCGCGACCTGGTCGAGCTCTACTACGCCGCCGAGTGGGGCGGCCGGCGCGATGCCGCGGTCGAGGATCGGGCCGAGGCGCTCGCGGCGCGGATCAAGCAGACCCTCCGCGAGGTGGCCAAGGCGAAGAAAGCCAGCTAGTCAGCCGGCCTCCGAGGGGCTTGCCAGATTGGCAGCACGTGCGCGCGATCGCCCTCGCTTGGCCGGATTGTTGATGGGCGTATCTGCGCGTGATATCGACGGTTGTCGACGGAGAATCCTCGATCTCCGACGGCCTCGACCTTGCACACCATGACGCCGCCCATGCTTCGTTCGCTCTTCGCCTTCGGGCTGGTCTGCGCCTCGGCCACCACGGCGCTCGCTACACCGGTCGAAGGCACGCTCCCCGGAGGCGCGACCATCGGCTGGCCGCGCGTCAAGATCGCGCCGAACTTCTCGCCCGACGAGACGATCCAGGAGCCGGCCGACTCCGAGCAGTTCCGGCAGCACCTGAACCTCGCCGCGTGCACCTGCAGCAAGGTCAGCAGCGAGGTCGATACCAGCATCTACTTCGAGGTCACGATCTCGAACATCACCGGCGCGAACCTGCCGGCCGATATCGCCGTCGGTTCCGAGTGCCAGAACGATGACCTGTTCGACATGAACTGCCGGTTCGTCGACGGCGTCAACATCCCGGACCTCGACGCCATCGTGCAGCAGGAGACGTTCGTCCCCGTCCCGCTGTTCGATCTGATCAACGCCCGTCCCGAGCAGAAGGAGATGGCGTGCAACCCGGCCGACAACGGCCAGGCGCTGGTCTGGCTGATCGCCGATACCGATCAGAACGGCGACCGCGACTTCTTCGATTCGGTACCGCTCCAGCTCGACCTGTTCCAGGACGTCCGCGGCTACGACACCAAGCCGCCGCCGCTACCGGACAACATCCGCGCCAGTGGTGGCGAGGAATCGATCGAGCTGCGCTGGGATATCCCGGTGGCGAACGCCCCGGACCTCTACGCGTTCCAGGCGTTCTGCGCCGATGCCAGCGGCAACCCCGTCGGCTCCGGCGGCACGCCGCTGTACTCCACCACCGAGAGCATCTGCGGGATCCCGTCGGAGCAGGCGCTCGTCGCCACCACGATCGACGGTGATGGCACCGAGGTCACCGCACCACCGACGGCGTTTCTCGACCTCGACCCGGCCTTCATCTGCGGCACGCAGGAGTCCGGCACCGCCACCAGCATCACGATCTCCGGCCTCGAGAACAACCAGCCGTACACGGTCGCGCTCGTCGCCGTCGATTTCTTCGGCAACCCGACCGGCACGTACCTGACGCGCACGATCACGCCGAAGCCGGTGGTCGACTTCTGGGAAGACATCCACGATCGCGGCGGCAAGATCGAGGGCGGCTTCTGCTCCGCCAACGGTGGCGAGGCGCTGCCGGGCCTGCTGGTGCCGTTCGCGCTGCTGTTCGTGATCCGGCGATCGTCGTCACGCCGTCGGCTCGCGCTCGCCCCGCCCCCTCGCCACCCTTCCCACCCCTGGGGCTCGCCTCGCCTCCGTCGGAAGAAGCTCACCGGCGTCGCGATGCTCGGCGCGATCGCGCTCGCTCCGTCGCTGGTTCGCGCCGACGACTTCACGCCGTACTGGGAAGACCCGTCCACCACCACCGAGGACGGCGGCAGCATCTACGAGGATCAGCCGAAGTGGCGCGCCGGCATCAAGCTCGGCCCGTACACGCCGGCGATCGACGACCAGCTCGGCACCAACATGACCACGGGCCTCGGGCCGTACGCCGCGATGTTCGGCAACTTCTACACCGACGACGACGGCGATGGCGTCCCCGAGGGCCACGACAAGCACGTCTATCAGTTCCTGCCGATGCTCGATGTCGATCGCGTGCTGTGGTCGGGCTCGGGTCAGTTCGCGGTCGGCGGCTCGCTCGGCTACATGCAGAAGACGGCGTTCGCCTATCAGGACGGCACCACTGCCGACGAGCTGTTCCGGCTGCGCTCGCGCGCCAGCAGCAACACGTTCCGCCTGATCCCGTTCGCGTTGACCGCGAGCTATCGCGCCACCCAGCTCGACGATCTGTGGGGCATCCCCCTGGTGCCGTACCTGCGGGGCGGCCTCGCCTACTACATCTGGTGGATGAAGGGCCCGAGCGGCTCGCTCTCGAAGGTCTGCACCGACGGCACGATGGACAGCGACTGCGAGTCCAACAAGGCGTACGGCGGCTCGCTCGGCTTCCAGGGCTCGCTCGGCCTGTCGATCCGGGCGGAGCGCATCGATCGCGATGCCGCGCGCTCGATGAAGCAGAGCGGCATCTATCACGCCGGCTTCTACGTCGAGCTGATGGCGGCGATCGTCAACGGCTTCGGCAGCGACAAGAAGCTGTCGGTCGGTGACAAGACCTGGTTCGCCGGCTTCGACTTCGAGTTCTGAGCTTTCGCCATCACGGGTTACGCGCAGACTGGTGGCGTGGATTCCGAACCGACGCAGGACGAGTTGATCTCGCGGATGCGGCCGGGCTTAGTCCGGACTCAGTCTGGACAAGGCGCGCCGGCGTCGATCCACGTCTTCATCGCGCGCAAGAAGACATCTTTCGGGATCTTCACCGGGCGGCGGCCCGGGCCGGGGTCCCAGCCCCACTGGACGAGCGCGTCGTGCGAGACGTGATGGAGCAGACCGGCGAGATCCTTGCCGCCGGTCTCCTTCGGGTTCTTGAGCTGTGCGCACAGCTCGGCCGGCGTCTTGCCCTCGAACACCATCGGGTGCTCGACGGGCGGCAGGTGCCAGTTCGGTGCGCCAGGTGGCGTGTTCGGGCGCGTCCCGTTCTTGTCGCGATGGCAGGTCGCGCACGAAAGGCCGTTTCGCTCGGAGCGGCGCGAGATGTTGAGCGCGTGCGGGCGCGAGTCGTCGAACTGCAGCGGCGCGTCGCCCTTCGGGTGGCAGTTCATGCAGCGCGGATCGAGCAGCACCTGATGGACGGTGAGGAACGCCGCCTTGCCATCGCCGGCCTGATCGGCACGGGCCGGCGCGCACGCGGCGAGCGCGACAAGAAGCAGGGCTCTCACGACATCGCCTCCAGTGCGGCCTCGATCGGCAGCGTGCGGATGCGCTTGCCGGTGGCCGCGAAGATCGCGTTGCACAGCGCGGGCGCGACCGGCGGCACGCCCGGCTCGCCGACGCCGGTGGGGACTTCCTCCGACGGTACGATGTGCGTCTCGATCGCCGGGCACTCGTACATCCGCAGCGCGCGATAGCTGTTGAAGTTGGTCTCCTGCACGCGGCCCTTCTTGAAGGTCACTTGCTGCTTGAGCGCGGCGGATAGCCCGAAGATCACGCCCGACTCGAGCTGGGCGGCGACCAGCTGCGGATTGACGACGCGACCGCAATCGACCGCGGCGACCACGCGCTTCACGACCACGCGCTTTCCCTCGACGGCGGCCTCGACCACCATCGCGCCGTACGAGTGAAACGACTCGTGGACCGCGATGCCGCGCCCGGTGCCGGCGGGCAGCGGCGAGCCCCAGCCGGCTTGCTTGGCGGCGAGCTCGAGCACGGCGAGGTGGCGCGCGTGCTTCGCGAGCAGCGCGCGGCGGAGCTCGAATGGGTCCTTGCCTGCCGCCGCTGCGAGCTCGTCGAAGAAGCTCTCGGTGACGAAGCCGTTGTGCGAGTGGCCGACCGAGCGCCAGAAGCCGACCGGGATGCCGGTCTCGACCGGCGTGTACTCGACGCGCAGGTTCTTGATCGCGTACGGCAGATCCTCGGCGCCCTCGGTCGCGGTGGTGTCGGCGATCGTGCCGCGCGCCATGATCCGACCGTTGGCCGCGATCCGGCGCAGCGCGCGCGGCGTCCACGTCGGGACCAGGGCACCGATGAAGTCGGGCCCCTCGTCGGCGATGATCGACTGGCAGACCAGGCGATGGTGCCAGCCGGTGATCGTGCCGTTGCCGACCGCGCCGCGCATCCGCGACAGCGCCATCGGCCGGTACCAGTCGGTCTGCTGATCGTCCTCGCGCGACCAGATCACTTGCACCGGCTTGCCGAGCTTGTGGGCGAGCCGCGCCGCCTCGACGGCGTAATCGACGAGGAGCCGCCGGCCGAACCCGCCGCCGATCAACGTCTGGTGGATCGCGACGCGGCCGATGTCGAAGCCGATCGCCTCGGCCACGCGCCACTGCGCGACGCCCGGCGTCTGCGTCGGTGCCCACACCTCGCAGCGCGCCGTGGTGCCGGAGCCATAGATCACCGCGGTGGCGTTCTGCGGCTCCATCGTCGCGTGGGCGAGGTACGGCAGCTTGTAGACCGCCTCGACGGTGGCCTTCATGCCGCGCGCATCGCCATCGTCGCGCACCGTCTTGCGGCCCTGGCTGCTCGCGAGCCTGTCGAACGCGGCGAACAGCGCGTCGGTGTCGCGGGTGGCGCCCTGCCCTTCGTCCCACTCGATCGCGAGCAGCTCGGCGGCGGTGCGCGCTTCCCAGTAGCCGTCCGCGACCACCGCGACACCTTCCTCGATGTGGATGACGTCGCGCACGCCTCGCTTCGCGCGCGCCTGGCGATCGTCGAGCCGCGCGAGACGCGCACCGCGCACCGGCGGCCGGACGACGACGGCGGTGAGCATGCCCGGGAGGCGAACGTCGATGCCGTAGATGCCGGAGCCATCGACCTTGGGACGCGCGTCGAGCCGATCGAGGTTCTTGCCGATCCAGCGAAACTCCGACGGCTGCTTGAGCCGCACCCTCGGCACGTCCTGCGCCGCCGCCTGGCGAACGAGCTGGCCGTACGCGACCGAGCGTTGCGACTTCGCATGCTCGATCTTCGCGTCGCGCGCGGTCACCTCGGCGAGCGGCACGCCCCACAGCTCGGCGGCACCGCGCCGCAGCATCTCGCGAGCGACGGCCCCGGCCTCGCGCAGTGGCTGCCACGACGACGCGGTGCTCGTCGAGCCGCCGGTGATCTGGATCCGCAGCTGCTTGTCGGGGTTGTCGTACGACCGGCTGGCCTCGGCGTGAAGGATCTTGATCGTCCTCGGATCGACCTCGAGCTCCTCGCACACCAGCATCGCGTGCGACGTCAGCGTGCCCTGCCCCATCTCGGTGCGATCGAGCGTGAACAGGATCGTGTTGTCCTCGAGGATGCGGACCCACGCGTTGGGCTGGAACTCGCCGGTGCGCTGGAAATGCCGCCACGTCTTGCCGCCGGTCGGACCGAGCGCGCAGCCGATCGCCAGCGCGCCGCTCGCCGACGACAGCAGGAAGATCCGGCGATTCACCGGGTCTCCTTCAGCGCCGCGGCGGCGCGATGGACCGCCCGGCGGATCCGCGGATAGGTGCCGCAGCGACACAGGTTCGCCGACAGCGCGCTGTCGATATCCTCGTCGGTGGGCGACGGATTGGCCGCGAGCAGCGCGACGGTGGTCATGATCTGGCCGGCCTGGCAGTACCCGCACTGCGGCACGTTCTCGGCGATCCACGCCTGCTGCACGACGTGGAGCTGCTGTGGCGTCGCCAGTCCTTCGATCGTCGTGATCTTCGCGCCGTCGATCTCGCCGACCGGGAGCACGCACGATCGCTTGCTGTGACCGTCGACGTGAACGGTGCACGCACCGCACTGCGCGATCCCGCAACCGAACTTGGTGCCGGTGAGGCCGAGCTTGTCGCGCAGCACCCACAGCAGGGGCGTGTCGCTGTCGACCGCGACGGTCACCAGCTTGCCGTTGACGATCAGCTTCGGCATCGGATCACCACAGCGCGAACGACAGCGCGAGGCGGCTGGTGACACCGCCGAGCACGTCGGCCTGATGAAACGGCAACACGCCCGTGACCTCGAGATCGAGGATCAGCGAGCGCCGGTGCAGGAGGTAGATGCCGAGCCCACCGTCGACGAACCATCGCCGCCCCGTGGCCTTGCTGTGCAGGCCGCCGAGATCGGCCGCGAAGTACGGGATCAGATACTGGCGAGACGCGTTGCGCTCGAAGCCGACCTGCGCGCCGGTCCGCCACATCACCAGCGTGCCTCCTGGTTCAGCAAGCTCGCTCCGCTCGCCCGAATACACGCCCACCGTGCTCCGCACGCGCCCCTGGCTCGGTCCGAACGCTTCGGAGTTATCCGACCACGACAGCCAGATCGCCTCGACGCCACCGCCGTAGAACATCGGCCCGTCCTTCGGTGCGAACACGCCACCGTAGGCCGTCGGCAGGAGCACCGCGCTCCACGGCCGGCAGGTCGGATCGTCCGGGGTCGTCGGACATTTCTCCGCCCGCGCCTCGGATGCCACCAGCACCGACATGGCCGCAAGCATGACTCCACGCATGCGCAGGGTTTTATTACGCCTGTCGCGCCCGTGCGACCGATCGGGCGCACAAGCAGCTGCTGTATCATGGGGATTACTTGCTCGAGCCACGAGACGAGAACCAGCTGACGGGGCTGGTCGCGAACCGCTTCAAGCTGATCCGCTCGCTGCGGCCGAAGGTCTATCACGCGCGCGATGGCCGCCGGCACGTCGCGATCGAGATGGTCCCGAGGAGCGAGCACGACCTGGTGCGGCTGCGCGCCGCGCTCGCGATCGCCAACACGATCGATCACCCGAACCTGTGCCGTCCTCGCGAGGTGGTCCAGGCGAACGATCAGCTGATCATCGTCACCGAGCTGGTCGACGGCGTCTCGATCGGCGATCGCCTCGTCGTCGGGCCGTTCGATCCGCTACAGGTCGGCGCCCTGATGGTCGAGTTGCTCTCCGTGCTTGTCCAGGTCCACGCCGCCGGGCTCGCCCACGGCTCGATCTCGCCGTCGACGGTGATGATCGATGCGACCGGGGCGTTGCGCCTGATGGATCTCGGTGTCGTTCGCGGCACCGCGACACCGACCGTGCGCGGCGATCTCGAGGCGTGCGGCGCACTCGCAGCGACGATGCTGACGGGCTACCTCGGCTCGGTCCCCGCGCAGCTCACCGGCTGGATCGCGAGCTGCTCGGATCCGAAACAGCCGTTCGCCGATGCCGCGGCCGCGCGGTCCGCGCTGACCTCATCCCACGAGCCACGACCACCGAAGACGCGCACGCTGATGGGCATGCCGCAGCCGGCGCGGATCGCGAAGCCGGAGCGCTCCGAGTCGAGCGTGGCGATCAAGATCCCGACGCTCGACGAGCCGGTCGCGAAGCCGCTCGAGGTGATCGTCACGATGCCGCCGATGCGGCGCGGGCGAACGCCGAGCGCGTTGATCAAGACGTCGGAGGCGATCGCCGCGGTCGCCGCGATGAAGACCGAGATGGAGAACGCGCCGTCGGTGCCGACACTCGACGAGCTGGTCAAGGAAGCGGCGCTGTCGAAGAAGACGATCGACTTCGCCGGCGCGCCTGCCGATCCGAAGCAGCTCGCCGACGGCAGCACCCCCGAGGTGACGCTGACCTCGTCGACCCGGCCGAGCGCGCCGTCGGTGATGATCCCGGCGAAGCCCGACGAGCCGGAAGCGATCGAAGCCAGGCCCGTCGAAGCCAAGCCGCTCGAAGCCAAGCAGCTCGAAGCCGAGATCACGACCGTCGAAGCCAAGACCGAGACCGAGCAGGTCGAAGCCCGGCAAGTCGAACCCACGCCGGAGGACGAAGCGACGCCGGCAGATGAAGCCGCGGTCGAAGCCAGGTCGGTGGTCGTGAAGATCGTGGTGCCGAGCGAGGACGCACCGCCGCCCCGGCGTTCGCGGTTGTGGCTGGCCGGTGGCCTTGCGGCCGCGGCAGGCCTGCTCGTGTGGTGGAAGGTGACGGCGCGCGAACCAGAGCCGCCGCCCCCGCCCTCGGTGACGTGGGTCTCCGAGCCGATCGAGATGCCGCCGACGCCGGCGGCGCTGCGCCCGAAGCCACCCTTGCCGACCGGTGCGGTCCTCGAACAAGCAGCCGTGCCGGCGGCGCGCGAGCTCGCGAAGCCCGTCGAGCCGCCGGCGGCGAGCGAGCCACCGAAGGCGATCGAGGAGCCGCCGCCGAAGCGCGAGGTCGCCGCGCCGGAACCGATCACCGCGACCGCGGACGGCGAGGCCGCCGTGCTCGAGGTGCCGTTCGCGGCCGAGGCGGCGTGGCTCGACAAGCAAGCCGTCTACGTGCTCGAGGAAGCGTATCGCCAGCTGATCCGCAATCCGCTCGCGCGCGTCGAGGTCATCGGTCACTCGTCGAACGACGGTGATGGGGCGCGCAACGCGCAGCTCGCGGTCGGCCGCGCGATCTCGGTGAAGAACTATCTCGTCCAGCGCGGCGTCGACGAGACCCGGATCGCGATCGGCCAGCGCGATCTGACGACGACCGACCCGGCGAACGCGCGCCGCGCCGACGTGCGCATCCTGCCTCGCTAGCTGCCGGGCTTCGCGCGCGAGCTCGCCCGCCATTGCGCGGGCGGCACGCCGGTCTCGGTGCGGAACAGCTCGGTGAAGTGTTGCGCGGTGGCGCAGCCGACGGCGCGCGCGATGTCGGCGACCTTGTCGTCGGTGGTCGACAGCAAGTGCTTGGCCTTGCGGACGGTGGCCTTGCGCGACTCGGCGAGGAACGTGGTGCCCTCGGCCTGGAGGCGGCGCTGCAGCGTGCGACCGGTGAGCCCGAGCGCCTTGGCCGCTTCGTCGACGGCGAGCCCGGGCGTGCGCTCGAGGACGGCGACCAGCGCCGTGGTGGTGGAGTGACCGGCGGAGGATGCCTCGCAGACCTCGGTGACGGGCGCGACGGTGGGCACGCCGAGCCAGGCCTCGGCCTCGTCGATCGTGGTGCACAGCTGGGACGGATACGGCGACTTGACGACGTTGTAGAAGCCCGCGACGGTGGCCGCCGCGAACGGCTCGTTGGGCTGGATCAGCGCCACCTTCGCCGTGTTGCGAGCGAGCGTCTCGCGATGGGTGTTGACCCACTCGGCGAGACACTTGAAGGCCTCGACGTCGATCACCTCGACGAGCCGGTAATCGATGACGACGTGGTGCGGCCCCGGATCGATCAGCTCCGCGCCGCGCGCGTGGACGACGCGCTGGGCCCCCGCGAGTGCCGGCCGGCCCCACGCCACGATCCCGAACAGCGATCCGGTGTGAAAGGCGCAGAACTCGCGATCGATGAAGAAGGACTCGGTGGAGTCCTTGAGGTAGTCCTCGACGGTCGCCAGGCAGCGCATCCCTGGGATCCAGCCTGCCACGATCGAGGGGCCTCGTGCGAGTCTGGTGCTGTTATCGGGCGAGGGCGCGATCGGCCACCTGGTCGACCGGCAGCAGCACCGTGAAGCTCGTGCCGGTCTCGTCCGAGGTCGCGTGCACCGTGCCGCGGTGGGCCTCGACGATCTGCTTGACGATGTAGAGGCCGAGGCCGAGGCCGGAGGAGTTGCGGTGGCCCTCGGTGCCGCGACGGTGCGGGTCGAACAGCGGCGCCAGCACGTTCGGCGAGATCGGGCGGTCGCGGTTGGCGTTGTGGATGCCGATCCGCGCCTGGTCGCCCTCGGTCCCGACGTCGATCACGATCGGCGCGCCGGGCTTGCCGTAATGAGCCGCGTTGCTGGCGATGTTCGAGACCACCTGGGCGAGTCGATCGGGATCCCACTGTCCGACGATGCGATCGGCGCACTTCAGCGTCAGCGACGCGGCGGGGTGGATGGTCTTGACCTCCTCGACGACGCTCTCGATCAGCGGCTTGAGCTCGACGGTGGCGGGCTGGATCTCGATGCCGGCGCCGAGCGACGCCCGGGTGACGTCGAGCAGCTGGTCGACGATCCGGCTCATCCGGCGCACGCTCGAGCTCATCCGATCGAGCACCGGCGTGATCGGCCGGCCACTCGAGGCGGTCATCCGCAGCATGTCGAGCCCGGCGACGAACGCGCCGAGCGGGTTGCGCAGGTCGTGACCGACGATGCCGAGCAGCTGTTGCATGAAGCGCGAGACCTGCTCGCGCTCGGCGGCCACGGCGCGCTCGAGGGTGACGTCCTGGATCATGGTGACCGATCGCGTGCCGGTCCGGGTGCTGGCGAGCGGCACCGTGGCGATGCTCGCGAACCGGCGATCGGGACCGATCACCAGCTCGCTCGCGTTCTGCCACGCGTCGATCGCCGTGCCATCCGGGCTCGAGAACCGCGCGATCGCCGGTACGTCGGTCATCCGCTCCGCGCGATCGATGCCGGGGATCAGTGCGCGCACCGCGGCGTTGGTCATCGTGATCTGCTCGGCACCATCGCTGGCGACGATGCCGACCGGCAGGTGCTCGAGGATGGTGTCGAGCTGGTAGCGCGTGGTGCGCTCGGCCTCGTACCGCATCGCGTTCTGCACGGCGAGCGCCGCGTACTCGATGCAGGTCTCGATCAGAGACATGTCCTCGGCGGAGAACGGTTGCGACACACCGTCGCGCGTCAAGGTCACCACGCCCTGGACCGGGGACAGGATCGGGAACGGCAGGATCGCGAGGCCGCGCAGCCCGAACCTGTCGATGTAACCGTGATAGGCGGGCGGCATGTTCGCGCGGGCTTCGCTGGCATCCTCGAACGCGTGCACGATCGGATCGGCCACGGTCGAGATCTCCGCCAGCGCGGCACCGCTGGGCTCGCCACGATGCTGGGACTCGAACACCTGCGGGAGCTCGCCGGGCAACAGCAGCAGCGAGCAGCCGTCGCACGCGTGATCGACCAGCGCCCGCGCGAGCTCGGAGAGGATGCGCGGGATATCCGTGCCCGCTTCGAACAGCGCGTGGCTGAGCTTGTTGAGCAGCGTCAGGCGCTCGCGCTCGAGGTTCGCGGCGCGCGTCGATCGATAGGTCCGGATCGCGGACTCGACGCGCGCGCGCAGCTCCTCCGGCGCGAACGGCCGCGCGACGTAATCGGTGGCTCCCGTCGCCAGCCCCTCGACGACGTCTGCCGTCTCGATGCGCGACGCGGTGACCAGGATGACGGGCAGATCGCGGGTCGCTTCGTGCTCGCGCATGAAGCGGCAGACCTGCGGTCCCGGCATGCCGGGCATCACCCAGTCGAGCAGGACGACATCGGGCAGCTTCGCGCCGGCTGCGACGCGCTCGACGACGAGCGAGCCGTCTTCGAAGTATTCGAACTCGTACCCGCTGCCGAGTGATGCGCGAGTCATCTGCGCTTCGGTTCGACTGTCGTCGACCAACCAGATCATGGGTGGGGTTTCTTCAGCCACGGACGATCTCCTTCGCGATGCCCTCCAGGGGAACGCTGACAGCCCCGAGTCCTGCCTCGTCGACACAACGCGGCATGCCGTAGACCACGCAGGTGGTGACGGATTCGGTGATCAATCGCCCCCCGGCGGCGACGATCGCGCGCGCACCGGCGAGGCCATCATCGCCCATCCCGGTCAGCACGACGCCGAGCGCACCTTTGCCGACGCTGCGTGCGCCACTCGTGAACAGCTCGTCGACGGACGGGGCGAACGGACGTAGCGGTAAGGGATCGACGCGTGCGCGCAACGCGCCGCGCGTGCCCTCGACGCGGAGGTGGCTGCCGCCGCGCGCGAGCACCGCCATGCCGCGCTCGATCGGCATGCCATCCTCGGCCTCGACGACGTGCAGGGGCGACGACCGATCGAGCCGGGCCGCGAGACTGCCGGTGTACTCGACCGGGATGTGGAGCGCGATGGTGACCGGAGCATGGAGGTCCGCCGGGAGACCGGCGAGCACGCGGGTCAGTGCCTGCGGCCCACCGGTGGAGGTGCCGATCATTACCAGCTCGGCAGGCAACACGCTCGTCGCGATCGCCGGCGGCACCGGTGCGACGGGCAGCGGAATCGTCGCGAGAATCTTTCCGATCAGCGCGCTCCCGATCTCGGCGAGTCGATCGCTGGCGAGCGCGGTGGGCTTGGAGATCAGGTCGATCGCACCGAGGGCGAGGGCCTCGGCGCCGGGCTCGCTGTCGATCGTCGAGATGCTGACCACGATCACGCGCGGGCGCGGGCGCGGGCGCGCATGCAGCTGTCGCAACACCTCGAGGCCGTCGAGCTCCGGCATCGTCAGATCGAGCGTGACGATGTCCGGATCGAGCCCCGCGATCTTGTCGAGCGCATCGCGGCCGTCGCGCGCGACGCCGACCACGTCGATCGCCCCGGTCTCGCGCAGCAGGCGGCTGATCAGCATCCGCGCGAACGCGGAGTCGTCGACGACGAGCACGCGCGGCTTCATGCGGCCTTCCTGTAGAAGAAGCAGCCACCCTGCTCCTCGCAGCGCAGCGCGGTGCCGAACCGCAGCAGGGACTCGGCGACCCCGACCACGAGCAAGCCATCGTCGGCGAGCACGTTGCCGAGGCGCTCGACCACGCGCACCGCGAGCTCGTCGCGGAAGTAGAACAGCACGTTGCGACACACCACGGCGTCGACGGTGCCGATGCCGTGGACCGAGCGGTCGTCGACCAGGTTCAAGGTCGCGAACTTGACGGCCTCGATCAGCCGCGGCGCGATCGAGATGCCGAGCTCGCCGACGTCGAGGTACTTCTTGACCAGCGCTTCGGGATAGTGCTCGCGCAGGGCGCGCCGGCCGAACCGACCGCTGGTGGCGCGTGCGAGCGCGGTCGCGCTGATGTCGGTCGCGATGATCTCGACGCGGCCGAGCAGATCGCGATCGTCGAGCAG
>JAEYYY010000110.1 GCA_023430775.1 Pseudomonadota bacterium | reverse complement strand
GTCGAGCACCGCGGTCACCTTCTCGGTCTCCCGCGATTCCTTGTTGCGCGAGCACGCCTTCCAGCCGAAGAAGAACGAGATCAACACCGCGAGGATGATCGTCGCGACTGCGATCTTCTTGATGTGTGGAAGGACGCGGTCGAGCAGCGACTCGCCGCCGAGCTGCACCGGCTTCGGAGCCTCCCGGGGTTTGGAGGGATCCGGCTTTGCTTTGTCGTCGGCCATCGGAGGTCGGGGGGATGTAGCACCGGCTGCGGTATCGCGTCAATTCGCACCCTTGGACAGGCGGAACCCGGAGTATGGTTGCCTGCGGTGCGAACGATCCTTTCTCTCGCCCTGGCCCTGGCCCCCGGGCTGGCCGATGCCGACGAGCAGGCCCTGTCCGCCTCCGCAGGGTTCGCCACCTTCTCGGCTCCCGGGGAGAAGGCTGCCAACGAGATGACCCCGCCCCAGGTCAGCCCCAGCGGCGGTGGCGCCCTGGCGCTGTCCTACGAGCGGCTGATCGGTAGCGATCTGTCCCTGCGAGGCGAATTCGCAGGCGGCCTGTTCTTCGGCGGCAATGCCGAGGGCCAGTCATCGCGGTCGTACGCCCTGCTGGCCGATGTCGGCGCGGCGTTCCGGTTCGACATCTTCAAGTACGTGCCCTACGCGTTCGCCGGGGTCGGCGGCGTGATCTCGGGCGGTGGGCCGATCGATCGCGGCACCGATTTCGTGCTGGTGATCGGCGGCGGGCTCGACCGGCTGTGGTCGCGGAAGAGGTCGGCCGGCCTCGAGATGCGGCTCGCGAGCTTCGGCGGCGACGTCACGGTGGTGACGATCGGCCTCCGCGGCACCACGCGCTGGGACTTCTTCTAGGGGTCGTGGCGATCTTTGCGCGACTTCACCGCGATCCGGATCGGTGAGCCGCGGAAGCCGTAGCGCTGGCGCAGCCGGTTCGCGAGGAACCGCTTGTACGACGGCGCCAGGCCCTCGGCGGAGTTCGCCCACAGCACGAACGTCGGCGGCTTGATCGTCGCCTGCGTCAGGTAGTGGATGCGGATCGCGCGGCCGTGGTGCAGCGGCGGCGGCGTCTCCTCGATCACCTCGGCGAAGAACCGGTTGAGCTGCGAGGTCTGGATACGCTGGCGGTGCTGCTTGCTCACCTGGTCGACCAGATCCATCAACCGATCGACACCGTCGCCGCGCTGCGCGGACAGCATCACCGTCGGCGCCCACGGCAGGAAGTGAAACGTGTCCTTCATCTGCTCCTTGAGCGCGGCCTTCGCCGCATCGCTCGTCAGCAGGTCGCTCTTGTTGAGCGCGAGCACCAGCGCGCGGCCGGCCTGCTCGACCATGCCGGCGATCCGCGCGTCCTGCTCCGCGGGACCGGTCTGGGCGTCGATCACGAGCACCACGGTGTCGGCGCGATCGATCTGGCTGATCGCCATCGTCACCGACAGCTTCTCGACGTCGGCGTCGATGTCGATCTTCGCCTTGCGGCGGATGCCCGCGGTATCGACCAGCGTGTACTTGCGCTCGCCGAGCACCAGCTCGCTATCGACCGGATCGGTCGTCGTACCGGCGACGTGATGAACCAGCGAGCGCTCCTCGCCGAGCAGCCGGTTGGTCAGCGATGACTTGCCGGCGTTCGGACGCCCGACGAAGGCGACGCGCAACGGCTTGTCTGCTTGCTCGTCCTCGTTGTCGTCGTCGTCTGGAACTTCGATCTCTGGCTCGTCCGCTTCGTCGTCGGTCGGCTCGGGCGTGGCCGGCTGACTCACCGCGGCGGTGACCGCCTCGAGCAGCGGATCGATCCCGCGGCCGTGCGCCGCCGATACCGCATAGACCTGGCCGAGCCCGAGCGCGTGGAACTCGTGGATCAGCGAGTCGTTGACCGGGTGATCGATCTTGTTGACCGCCAGAAAGATCGGCTTGCCGGTGGTCCGTAGCTTCTTGGCCAGCTCGTGATCGACCGCCGATAGCCCTGCTCTGCCGTCGACGACCAGCACCACCGCGTCCGACTCCTCGATCGCGCGCAGCGCCTGGCGATGGATGCCGGCACCGATGACGTCCTTCTCGGCATCGGGATCGAGGCCGCCGGTATCGACGAGCCGGACCACGGTGCCGAAATAATCGCACTCGCCGTAGCGGCGATCGCGGGTCAGCCCGGGCGTGTCGTGGACCAGCGCGGGGCGGCCACCGACCAGGCGGTTGAACAGCGTCGACTTGCCGACGTTCGGGCGGCCGGTGATCGCGACGAGGGGCAGGCTCACGAGTCACCTCCATAGCCGAGGCGCGCCAGATCGCGCTCGGCGCGGGACCACTCGGCGAGCACCTTGACGAACAGCGACAGATGCACCTGCGAGTAGCCGAGGGCCTCGGCGACGGCGGTGCGGGCGGCGATGCCGAGCTCGCGGATCCGATTGCCGGCGCGCCCGACGACGATCGGCTTCTGCGATTCACGCTCGACGACGATCACCGCGCCGATCGTGACCTCGTTCTTGTCGGGGCGCTCGTTCCAGGTCTCGATCTGCACCGCGCACGCGTACGGCAGCTCCTTGCCGAGCTGGTGATAGAGCTGCTCGCGGATGATCTCCTGCGCGATGAACTGCGGCGAGCGATCGGTGGTCATGCCCTCGGGAAACAGCGCAGGCCCCACCGGCAGCCGCGCGCCGACGACGCGCTCGAGGACATCGACGTTGTCACCGCGCGTCGCCGAGATCGGCACGACCTCGGTGCTCGGCGCGAAGGTCGCCCACTGCTCCATCAGCGGCAGCAGCTCGGGCTTGGGGACCCGATCGACCTTGTTGAGCGCGATGATGATCGGCTTGGCCTTCGACGCGTCGTGGAGCCCGCGCGCGTCGTCCTCGGTCATCCGCGCCGGCACCCGGCCGCGCTTGTCGGTGGCATCGACGAGCAGCAGCACGACGTCGGCATCGGCGGCCGCCGCGATCGCCGCATCGCGCATGTAGCGGCGCAGCGGGCCGCGGCCGTCCTGCACGCCCGGGGTGTCGACGTAGGCGATCTGCGCTCGCCCTTCGGGCAGGTCGATCGTGTGGACGCCGACGATGCGGTCGCGGGTGGTCTGCGGCTTGGGCGACACCGCGACCAGCCGTTTCCCGAGGATGCGGTTGAGCAGCGTCGACTTGCCGACGTTGGGCAGCCCGACGATCGCGCAGAAGCCTGCGTGGAGATCGGTCGGCTCCGTGGACATGGTTCGCGCGTTTAGCACGTTTTCGAGGCGTTACGCGAACGCCGAAAACTGGAGGCGTTCCCGGGCCGCCGGTAGCGTCGGGGCATGCGGTTCGGCATCACCACGCTGGCGCTGGCTCTCGCGGTCACCGCGGTGGTCGCGGCGGGGCTGGCCGCGCCCGGGCACCTGGTCGCGATCGGCTGCGGGATCGGGGCGATCGGGGTCGGCAAGGTCGCATTCGGCCGGCGCACGGCGAGCGGCGCGGCGCGGCTCGGCGGTGCCGCGGCGATCACGGTCGGCGCCATCGGGATGACGCTCGGTGCGGTGCGCGTCGCGGTGATCCTGGCGGCCATCGGTCACGTCGAGAATCTGCTCTAGAACACGCCGAGTCCGAGCAGCACGCCGAACGCGATCGCGGCGACCAGCAGCGCGATCACGCCGATGCCGCGCGCGAGCTTGGCCTTGTCGACGGAGCCGATGATCTCCTTGAGCTCCATGACCCGGCGATCGCCGGTGCCGAGCTCGACGTCGATGACGTCGATCGGCGACAGGTGCGCGGTCAGGTCCGCGGGCCGATCGTGATACAGCCGCTCGCCGAGCTCGAACAGCACCTTGTCGCGCAGCGTCTCGGCGTCGCCGGCCGCGCGATCGACGACCTTGCGCTTCGCGCCGATCGCCGCGAGCAGCTCGTCGCTGCGCCGCTGATCGTCGCGCTCCTCCTTCTCGACCTCCGCTTTGCGCTTCTTCGCGGCGTCGCGCTTGCTCTCGAGCGCGGCGATCCGCGGGTTGAGCGCGTCGAGCTCGGCCGCGAGCTTGGGCTCGTCGCGCTGGACGGCGAGCCGATCGGCCTTGAGCGTGGCGAGCTCGGCCTGGATCGCGGCGCGCTCGCGGCTGCCGGCGACGTTGTGCTGGCTCATCTCGGTGTTCGCGATCTTCTGATCGAGCTTGCGCAGCGACGCCTTGAGCTCGTCGGCGCGCTTGCCGACGCCGGCGACGTCTTTCTGTAGCGGCTCGAGCTTCTTGTCGAGGTCGGCGAGCTCCTTGTCGAGCGCCGCCAGCTCGTCGCGATGCTCCCCGGCCTTGGTCTCGCGATCGCGCCGTACGCGCATCAGCTCGCTGTCGGCCTCGGCGACCGCACCGGCGTGGCGGCTGCGCTCGTCCTCGACGCCGGCGAGCACCTCGCGCGCCGGACCGAGCGCGGGATGATCGAAGCCGTCGAGCGTGGCCGCCGACCGGCCGAGCGTGATCAGGTGGCGGCGCCGCGACTGCTGCCGCAATTCCTGCTTGGCCTCGAGCGCCTCGAGCTCGATGCGCGCCTTGCGCACGCCGAACAGCACCGTCAGCACGTACTTCATGTCGCCGCCGATGCCGCGCTTGCGCCGCAGCGCCGCTTGCGCGCGCAGCGTCCCGGCGGCCGCGGCCGCGGTGTTGACCTGCGCGATCGTCGGATCGCCGAGGCTCGTCGGATCGCCACGCTCGAACTTGGTCGTCGCCGGCGACTCGAGCGTGGTCGGGTCGCCGCGCAGCACCTCGGCCGTCTCGTGGAGCAGCACCTCGACGGGCTGCGGCTTGACCGCGGTCTCGGGCTGCTCGGGGATCTGGAGCAGCGCGCTCGCGGCGTCGCGCTTCATCGTCGACTGCTCGTAGGCGATCCGTCGCTTGTCCTGCTCGACGTCGGTCTGGCTGCCGCCGGCCTCGAACTCGCCGCGTGGAACCGGTGTCGGCTTCGGGGTCGTCGACTTCGCGGGCTCTGGCTTGGTGCCGAACAGATCGGCGATCGCCTTGGCATCGCCCGTCGGCTTGGGGCGAGGTGGCGGCGGTGGCCCCGCGGCAGGCGGCGCGGAGACATCCGTCTCGTCGTCGCGCGCCGGCCTGGTGGCGACGACCGGACCGGTGTGCCCGATCGAGCCCGCGAGCGCGACGGTGCCGGTCTCCGTCGGGCCGCTCTTGATCGCCGCGCGCGGCGGTGGCGGCGGTGCGGCGGTCGGCGGCTTCGGACGCTCCGCGGGCCCGCTCCTGGGGACCATGATCGAGCCGGGCACCGGCGTGGCGACGGCCTCGACGATCGCTTCCTCGAGCTGCTTGCGCTCGGCCGATCCGGGCGGCGGCGGCGGTTGTGTCTTGCGGCGCGCGCGCGGCGGCGGCGGCTCGGGCGGTGGATCGGGATCCGGAGTGAGCTCGGGGATCGGGGTCGGTTCCGGCCGCGAAGGTGTCGGTGGCGGCTCGTCACCGACCGACCAGCCCGAGGCCAGATCGGCGATCCGGCTCTTCGTTGCATCGCCGAGACGCCGGCGTGTCCGGTCGTCGTCCGACACGAACCGCACGATAACACGTTGGAACTGCCAGCCCTGCATTCCCCGGGGCCGCCAATCCTGTTGACAGTCGGTGCCACTGCCGTTGACAACGAATGAGTGGAGCCGGTCGGCCAACACCTGATACACGGCCGGTTTCGCCGCATGGCGCTTGCCGGATCGGGTGCGTTCGGGCGGGTGCTCGAGGTCGTCGACGAGCAAGCCGGCGAGTCACGCGCGCTCAAGATCGTGCCGGGCGGCGCGCACGAGTCGTCGCTGCTCGACGAGTTCGCCCAGCTGTCGCGGCTCCGTCACCCGTCGCTACCTCGCGTGTTCGAGGTCGGTCGCACCACGGAATCGATCGAGGACATCGAGCGCGGCGCGCCGTTCTTCGTCGCCGAGTGGGTCGCCGGGCCGCGTTGCGATACCCGCTCGGCGTGGACACCGCAGCAGATCTGGGCGCTGCTCGCCGACGTCGCCGGTGCGCTCGCCACCATCCACGCCGCGGGGATGGTCCACGCGGATGTCGCGCCGCAGAACATCCTGCTCGCCGAGGAGCGCGCGGTGCTCGTCGATCTCGGGCTCGCCGCGGCGTCGGGTGCGCGCGGCACGCCGCTCTACATGGCGCCCGAAGCGCTCGCCGGCCACGTCGAGCCGCGCAGCGATCTGTACGGGCTCGGCGCGACGGCGATCCGGATCGCGACCGGGGCGCCGCCGTTCGAGGCGCCGTCGCTGGGCGAGCTCGCGCAGCGGATCGCCGGCGGGTACGCGCCGCGCGCGATGCCGGGCGTGCCGCGGCCGCTGGTCGATCTGATCCACCGGCTCGTCGCGCGCGACC
>JAEYYY010000086.1 GCA_023430775.1 Pseudomonadota bacterium | reverse complement strand
ATCCCCGAGGATCGCGACGGCTTCGAGGACGAGGACGGCTGCCCCGATCCCGATAACGACAAGGACGGCGTCGCCGACGCGAACGACAAGTGCGGCGATCAGCCGGAGACCAAGAACGGCTTCCAGGACGAGGACGGCTGCCCCGACGAGGTTCCCGAGACGCTGAAGAAGTTCACCGGCAAGATCGCCGGCATCAACTTCAAGGTCGGCGACGCGGCCCTCGCGCCCGGCTCGAACACGGTGCTCGACAAGGCGGTCGCGGTGCTCAAGGAGTTCGCCGACGTCAAGCTCGAGATCCAGGGCCACACCGACGACACCGTCCTCAAGGCCGGCGGCAAGTTCGCCGATAACGCGGCGCTGTCGCAGGCGCGCGCGGACACCGTGAAGGCGTACTTCGTCAGCAAGGGCATCGCCGAGGACCGCGTGATCGCGAAGGGCTACGGCGACTCGATGCCCGTCGAGGACCCGAAGGGCCTGACCGGCGCGAAGCTCAACGCGGCGCGCGCCAAGAACCGCCGCGTCGAGTTCAAGCTCGTCGAGGGCGCGGGTGGTGCCGATGCGCCGGCCGACGCGAAGCCGGAAGAGAAGAAGTAGATCCGTCGCTTCGCGCTCTACCGGGTTCTGAGAACGGCGATCGTCATCGCGACGGTCGCCGTTCGTTATTGGAGGCTGTTGCGGCGCTCGCGCGGCAGTAGCCCGCCCTCGCAGGCCGAGTGGGACGCGGCGCACGGCAAGACCGGCAAGGCGATCTACGGTCTCGCGACGAAGCTTGGCGGAGCGTTCGTCAAGCTCGGCCAGATCCTCGGCGCCCGTGCCGACGTGCTTCCCGAGGCGCTGGTCGCGCCGCTGCGCGGCCTGCACGATCGCGTGCCGGCCCGCCCGCTATCGAAGCTGCAGAAGCATCTCGAGGAGCAGCTGGCGATCGCTGCGCGGGCCGCTCATCCCGAGTACGCGGATCATCGGCGCCGGCGGCCGATGTCGGAGGTGTTCGCCGAGATCGAGCCCACCGCGATCGCCGCGGCATCGCTCGCGCAGGTCCACCGCGGCAAGCTGCGCGATGGCACCGAGGTGGCGATCAAGATCCAGTACCCCGAGGTGCGCGAGCTGTTTCCGATCGACTTCGCCTCGTTCCGCCGCGCGGTCCGGGTGGCGCGGTGGCTCGACAAGAACCTCGACTTTCGGCCGATCGTTGACGAGCTCGCACACTTCGTGCTGCTCGAGCTCCAGTTCACCCGCGAGCTGCAATCCACCCGGCGGGCCCGCGCGAACCTCGCGACCGATGCCTCGGTGGTGGTGCCCGAGATCCACGGCGAGCTGTCGACCGACAAGCTCCTCGTGCTCGGCTTCATCAAGGGCACGTCGCTGACCCGGCTCGATACCCTGCGCGAGCGCGGCGTCGACCTGCGCGACGTGGCGAAGCGGCTCGCCTCGCTGTACGCGACGATGATCTTCTCGCACGGCTTCTTCCACGGCGATCCGCACCCCGGAAACATCCTCGTCCTCGACGACGGCCGGCTCGGCCTGCTCGACTTCGGACTGGCGAAGGAGCTGCCCACCGGCTTCGCACCGAACTGTGCGCGGATGATCGTCGCGGGGATGAGTGGCGACACCAAGCTGGCCGTCGCCTCGGCGCGAGCGATCGGCTTCGTGATCAGCGATGCCAAGGCCCCGGCGCTGATCACGCTCGTCAAGGCGATGCTCGGCGACTACGACAAGGCCGCCGATCTGATCAAGCAGGTCGCCCCCGGCGAGCTCGAGGTGCCACACCACTTCACGCTGATCGGACGCGTCATGATCATCCTGTCCGGCGTGTCGCACTCGCTGGTGCCGCACGAACGCATCATCGGTGGCGCGTTGCTGACGGCGCTGACGCCGCACATGGCGTCCGCGAAGGCGAGCTGATCAAGACCGCCGTGCTCGCAGCCGCCCGCCGCGCCGTCCGCTTCCTCCTCGGCATCGACCGGTAGGTTCTGGCCTCTATGCGCGATAGACGACGAGGCGATGCTTCTTCGCGATCGCGTGGAGCTTGGTGGCGAGCCCGATCGCGCCCTTGGTGCCGCGCCACTTCTGCGAGGCCTTGTCGAGGTCGACGATCGAGTAACGCCGAGAGCTGACCTGCACGCCACCATCGGACGGCTCCGGACCGTCGAGGACGGCGGCGAGATCGAAGACGTCCCAGAACCCGGCGAGCTCGTGCCGCGCGAATTCGGCGACCTGGGAGCGCACCTTCGCGACGTCGGCGAGGATCGGGGCAGCTTCGTCCTCGGAGAGCCAGCGCGACCGCGCGCGGTACGGCGGTGGGGTGTCGATCGCGACCTCGAGCTCGTGGTGCTCGATCTCGACGACCTGATTCCCGATCACGTCGCGAACCAGCGTGGTGTGACCGGCGGTGACGAGGGTCTTCAGGATCTCGAACGCGATCAGCGGCTCGCAGCCCCGGAGCCCGAGGTCGACGACCAGCGTGTCGTTCACGCCGACTTCTTCTCGGGCTTCTTGTCGTCGGGCTTTTCGGACTTCTTGTCCTCGGGTTTGGCAGCCGGCTTGTCGGCCTTGCCGCCCCTGGTCCACTCGGGCTTCCAGAAGCCGACCAGCGCGTTGGGGACGAGCGGCCAGATCACGAGCATCAGGATCGGCTGCTTCATGACGCCGATCAGGTTGAGCAGCACGTAGAGGCCGAGCATCGCCACGCGCCCGCGCGCGTAGAGCTTGCGCTTCTCGGGCTTCAGGATGAGGAGCAGGAGGTCGAGCGGCAGCAGGACCAGCAGGCTCTCGTTCCACATCACGTACGGCAGCGGCGAGATGATCGCGAGGAACCACAGGATGGTGCCGAGCAGCCATTGCGGGATGATCGCGAACGCCATCGTCGCGCGCTGGAGCTTGCCGAAGTAGCGGCCAGCGATCGCGGGCGCGGTGAGGAGCAGGAGGATGAAGAACAGCATCACGCGACCGGACGCGTGCTCGGTGTCCTCCTCGACATCGGCGAGACCGTTGCCGTCGGCGTCGGCCTTGGTATCGAGGCCGGCGAGCTCGGGTCGCTCGAGCTCCGGCTGGCGCTGATAGAGGATGATCGGCTTGATGCCCCACTTCTTCTCGACGCCCTCGCGAAGGAACTGCGGCAGGAACATCCGCTCCCAGTAATCGGGCACGCGATCGGTGACGCGACCCATCGCGATGTCGGTGATGAGGAGCGGGCCCTTCATGCCCCAGAAGCCATCGCGCGCGAGCTCGCGGTACGTCTTGCCGTCGGTGGGGGTGGTGGCGGCGAACTTGCGGAGCTCGTTGCCGGTGGCGTCGTCGAGGATGTCGCGGACGCGCGTGGTGCAGTTGTCCCAGAAGTGATCGTACGCGTAGAACAGATTCGAGCCGGGGGGCCGCAACTGCTCGCGCTCGGGGAGTGGCGCGGTGTCGCGATAGAGGGCGTCGATGACCTTCTGTTTCTGCGCGGGGTCGAGCGGGATCGGTTGCGCCCACACGGTGCGGTTGCGGCCGGCGTAGATCTGGATCAGGTGATCGATCGATTGCTCGCCGGCCCAGAAGCTGTTGGTGCCTCGGAAAAAGCCCCACGCCATCGCGACCGGCTTGTTGAACGAGCCGATGCCGTAGTTGAAGCAGATGTCCTTGCGCGGGTCGTGATAGCGGATGCAGAGCGCGATGTGACCGTGGCGTTCCCAGATCAGGGAGCCGATGCCCATCGTGACCAGCTCGATCGTCGGCTCCTCGTCGTAGAGCTTCCTCACCTCGCTGCCCTCGGGACAGTTGGCCGGGAGGTCACACGCCCGGAAGCTGGCGGTCGCCCGCCTCATGCGCTGCTGTGCGTGGGCGTCGGGAGCTCGCAGCCCTACGAGCACCACGAACGCGAGGAGAATCGCCCTTCCAAGCACTTCGCGCAGTGTGCCATTGACCGGCACAGCGGCCAACGCGGAACATCCATTGGTGGACCAGTTCGGGCGGTACACGGTGTTCGAGTGCCTGGGAGCTGGGGGCATGGCGACCGTGCACCGCGCCACCATCGAGATCGGCGGCGGCGTGATCCGCGAGGTCGCGCTCAAGCGGATGCTGCCGCAGCTGGTCGACGACAAGAAGACCCTCGACGACTTCATCCGCGAGGCCAAGCTCGCCGCCCAGCTCAACCACCCGAACATCGTCCGCATCCTCGAGCTCGGCCGGAACGGTACGACCTACTTCATCGCGATGGAGCTGGTGCGCGGCCACTCGCTGCTCCAGCTGATGAAGCTGATGGTGGTGCGCCGCGAGACGGTGCCGATCGGGATCGTGATCGCGATCCTGTCGGAGCTGTGCGATGCGCTCGACTACGCGAGCAGCGCCACCGACGCCGACGGCCTGCCGATGGAGATCGTACATCGCGATCTGTCGCCGTCGAACCTGATCGTCGACACCGAGGGCCACCTCAAGATCATCGATTTCGGCGTCGCGAAGAGCACGCGCGGTCAGTTCGTGACCAGCTCCGGGCTGGTCAAGGGCAAGCTCGGCTACATGGCCCTCGAGGTGCTCGCGGGCAAGGAGATCGACAAGCGCTCCGACATCTTCTCCGTCGGCGTGGTCGCGTGGGAGATGCTGACCGGGCGGAGGCTGTTCTCGGCGGCGAACGAGTACGACGTGATCTCGAAGATTCGCAAGGGCGCGAACGTGCCGCCCTCGAAGCTCAACCCCGAGGTGTCGCCGGAGCTCGACGAGATCGTGATGCACGCCCTCAGCCGCAAGCGCGACGAGCGATGGCCGAGCGCCGGCGTGATGAAGAATGCGCTCGACACCTTGCGCCGCCAGCACCGCCAGGGACCGCGCGAGGTCAACGCCTGGCGGCTCGGCTTGATCCCGCCGGCGGAGCAGCACAGCGAGGATTCGACGACGCTGGAGCTGCAGTCGCTCCGCGATGTCATCGTCAACCCGTCGTCGCCGAGCATCACCGAGACCACCAAGATCACCGCACCGCCCGCCGATGTCGGCCACTACGACGAGGACGATGACGATAGCCCGACGATGATGACCGCGATCCCGCGCCGGCCCTCGACCGAGCAGTTCGGGTTGATCACCGAGCCGCACCAGGCCGCGCTGTCCACCGACACGGCCTACGATGCTTGGCCGCGCCGCGATAGCCGGTCTTCGGGAACCTTCGACGAGGTGATGCCGGGCACCGCGCGTGGCTCGGGCAACGCGATCGCGCCACGCGACACGGTGATCGGCCACGAGATGGCGATGACACCGGACGAGGAGCACCTCCCGTCGCGCGACACCGCGATCTCGCAGGACGCCGTCGGCCCCCGCGACGAGGACGGGTAGCTGATAGGCGGTCGCAATCACTGCGTTCTGGCTGTCGCTGAACGATCTTTGCAAGTCGACGGGATCGCGCGTGTCTCCGTGACATGCTCGACGCGATGCGCTGGCTGATGGTGTTGCTGCTCGTGCCCGCGATCGCGGTGGCGGCGCCGCGCGACGACGTCAACGCGCTGCCGGAGATCGCGACGGTGAAGAAGGGCCGCGTCACCGTGGTCGTGCGCGGTGCGATCGCCAGGGCCAAGCAGCGCGAGATGGTCCAGCTCGTCGAGCAGATCATCACCGACACCACCGCGCGATTCGGCATCGCGAAGGGCGATCCACATCCGGCGGTCACGCTGTGCCTGTTCGAGGATGCGGCGAGCTACGCCAGGGTCGCCGGCGCGTTCGGTCCGCTGCCGTCGGACTGGGGCTTCTACCTGCCGGCGCACCGGATCGCGTTCGCGAACATCGGCGTGTCGGTCGGCAACCTGCGTCACGAGCTCGCGCACCCGATGGTCGACGACGACTATCGCAAGATCCCGGCGTGGCTCGGCGAGGGCGTGGGCTCGCTGTACGGCACGGCGCGATGGAAGCGCGATCGCTTCGAGTTCCTCGTCAACTACCGGTTGCGCGATGTCCAGAAGGCGATCCGCGACAACAAGCTGCCGACGTTCGCCGAGCTCGCCGGCTCGACGAGCCGCGAGGTCCACGGCAACGAGGGGATGATCTACTACGGCATGGCTCGGTACGTGCTGCTGTTCGCCGAGCGCCAGGGCAAGCTCGAGAAGCTGTACGCGGAGCTGCGCGATGCCGACAAGAAGGACCACGCGACGGTGCTCGCGAAGCATGTCGACGAGCGCGCCTTCCTCGCCTGGGTGAAGAAGCTCAGGTACTGAGCCGCAACGTCAGGCCGGGGCGCTCGAGGTTGCGCTTCAGCGCCTGGTGATCCGCCACCGGGGTCCGCGCGATCGCGAGATCGACGAGCTCCGGCATCGAGGCAAGCGTGGCACGCAGGGCCACGAGCTGATCGGCCGGCACCGGCGGCAGCGTGAGCGACCGCAGTCGATCGCGACAACCCAGCTCGGGCAGCAGCTCGAACAGCGGCGTCGCGCCGCCGAGCGTGTGGGGATCGAGGAAGCCGGGCTCGTTGCGCGAGAGAT